>JAGMDA010000446.1 GCA_023128935.1 Candidatus Eiseniibacteriota bacterium
TCTTTGTCAACAACGCTGGTATCACGCGCGACACGCTGTTGCTCCGGATGACGGAAGAGCAGTGGGACATGGTGCTCGACATCAATCTCAAGGGCACGTTCTTCGGGTGCCAGGCTGCAGCCAAAGTCATGATGAAGGCTCGGTCTGGAAAGATCGTCAACATGGCCTCCATCATGGGACTGGTCGGCAATGCCGGACAGGCCAACTACGCGGCGTCGAAGGCAGGAGTGATCGCTCTGACCCGCTCGGCGGCCAAGGAGCTGGCATCGCGTAATATTAACGTCAACGCCATCGCTCCCGGTTTCATCGAAACTGAAATGACCAAGGAGCTTCCCGAGAAGGCCCGCGAAGCCTTCATGAGCATCGTCCCTCTGAAGCGCACGGGAAAGCCGGAAGAGGTAGCGGATCTGGTCTGCTTTTTATGCTCGCCCGAGTCTGACTACCTCACGGGCCAATGCATCACGATCGATGGAGGACTCACGATCAACTAGTCGGCCACTGAAGGTCGCTGAAGGTCGGAACCCGAGGAGACAAAACAGTTGGCAAACAATGATCGGATCGATCAGCTGCATGATCTCGAACGCTGCTTCGAGGATCGTGACTTCCGGAAAGCAGAGGGATGGATCAGGAAAGCGCGCTCGTCAGCCGTAGAGTTGCTGGATGAGCTAATCCAGATCCCATCGGTCAATCCTCCAGGCGAGCAATACCATGAGTGTGCGTTGCTGCTATCCCAGCGACTGCGGGACCTCGGATTTGAACCGCATCTCATCCGTGTCCCCCCTCACGAGCTTCAGCACCTTGGGCTGCCACTCGACCATCCACGTCCCTCTGTACTGGCTTCTCTGGGATCTAACCGCGCGGATGCTCCCACCCTGCACTTCCATGGACACTACGATGTGATGCCATCCGATTCGGCGAGCATGTTCCGCTTGCAGATCAAAGGCGATACGGCCTGGGGCCGGGGCACCGCAGATATGAAAGGCGGTATCGTATCACTCCTGTTGGCCATGTCAGCGCTCAGGCCCCTGGCAAGCCGCTTTGGCGGACGGGTTCTGCTTTCCCTCGTGCCCGATGAAGAAACTGGCGGGAATGCTGGTACTAGCTATCTGTTCCGCTCCGGTGCGCTCCCGCCCGGTGGGCTGGGCATGCTGACGCCTGAACCAACCGGCGGGGGCATCTGGAACGGGAACCGCGGGGCAATCTCCCAGCTCCTGACCGTCCGCGGGAAAATGGCGCACGTGGCCCTCCAGCACCAGGGCCGCAATGCCTTTGAAGGCTTGCTGGAACTGGGCAGGATGTTGCAGCAGCTAAAGAGCGACGTGGAATCCCGCAGCTTCGGAGACAACGACCTGGGGATCGAGGGCCCCCTCTCGATCCTTCTGATTGGCGGCCTCAGCCGGGGCGGAACCAACTTCAACGTCGTACCCAAGGCAGCCAGCTTCTCTATTGACCGCCGCTTTCACCCCCAGGAAGAAGCAGATGGAGTTGAGCGTGAACTCGAAGCCGTGTTCCAGGATTTCAGGCACAAGGGTTGGACCCTGGACGTCCAGAACCTGCAGCGAGGGGCAGCATCCCTTACCCCCGCTGGGACGCAGCTCGTTCAAACTATGGCACAGGTCATCAGCTCAGTCGCCGGAGAACAACCGCGCATCGCTTTATGTCCGGGTATTCTCGAAACCCGCTACTTCCTCGCGCACGGAATCCCGGGGCTCGCCTACGGCCCGGGGGAGCTGGAAGTGAGCCACACACCCAGGGAATGCGTCAGCATCACCAGGATCCTCCAGGTCGCCCAAGCATATGCCCGCATGGCCTGGTTCACTTTATCTCAAGTGTGAAGGCTCGCATAGCCTGAGCCACTTTGTCTCAATATGTGAGGGCTCCCATAGCCTGAGCCACTTTGTCTCAATATGTGAGGGCTCCCATAGCCTGAGCCACTTTGTCTCAAGTGTGAAAGTCCGCATGGCTTGAGTATGCACGCCCCGCGGGGAATGCCTCACATCAATCAACGATGATCAACCTGCGTGAGGCCTCTCCTGCCGACGCGGATGCCTTCAAGAAGTAGACGCCTGCAGTGGTGCGCCTCCCGGCCTGGTCGCAACCATCCCAGGCTATGAGATGAAAGCCAGCGTCGATCTCGCCCTTGAGCAGCGTGCGGACATGCCGGCCGCTTGCGTCATAGACATCCAGGCTGGCCCGGTCTGCCTCCGGTAAGACAAGCTGGAGAATCACTGGACCCCGCGTCACGGACGGGTGCGGCTGACTCAGTCGGATTGATCTGACCTCCTGTACCACCACACTCTGGGCCGAGGTCACCAAGTACTCGAGCGTGTTCTCCAATAGATCCATGGCCACCAATGGTGCAGTCAAGGCGGCATAGTCGAAGGCGTAGAAGACAATCTGTCCCTCATGGGTCCCGGGATCATCGTAGACCAGGATGCCCGCATCGGCCGGGTGAGACTCGGTACCGTAGATCAGCGTCGCGTCGGCTAGCGGAACCACGGCGTCTTGATCGCCGAAGTAGTCATAGGTCAGATCTATTGTCGAAGGCAAGGCGTTCGGGGAGGTCGCCAGCGCATGTCCGCTCTGCTCCGGACGCAGGGGCAGATCCCCAGCGCTATCAGCATCCCATTCGGAAACATGCAGCACGTGGGCCGCGAAGCTCGGGTATCCGGGATTGGACGCGGCATCATAGCCGAGCTCTCCTCCCTCGATCAGGAGCTTGCCGCCGGCGGCCACATAGGCCTCCAGCCCATCTCGGAGCCCCGCTATCGCCACTGGATTCTTGTAGGAACCCGCACTCCAGACCAGAAGGTCGTAATCGGACCAAGTGCTGGGATTAGTGGTGCCGATGGTCTCTTCGGTGACCAAATAGCCCAACGTCACCAAATCCGGTACCATGTTGGGATTGGGATTGTTGTCCACGACCAGGAGGACGTCGCCCCTGGACTGCAGGAGACTGAAATCGATCGTGGTATTGCATGTGATCTCGCGCGTCTCGGTTGAACTCACGTGGTCATCTGCAGAAGCCACGAAGTCATACTCCCACGCCGGCACCTCCATCTCATAGCCTCCCGTGAGCGGATCGCTATCCACAGTCTGGAAGAGTTCGCCATTGTCGTGTCGGTAGGCAGCCACCTGGGCATCCAGTGGAAGGCCGGTGCCCTCCTCGGTCACAACACCGGAGACAGTGTACCTGGCGGTCGGGGTCAACTGAACATCGAGGAGTGTTGTGTTGCCATCACTCACCACAACACCGTTCTCGGTGTGTGGTTGATAGCCGAATGCCGAGAATTCCAGCGTGTACGTGCCCGGTTCGAGCAGCCTGTGATAGTAGCCATCGATCGGCTCTCCCCAAATGCTCTTGCCGATTTCCTCCACGTCGATGATGGCCTTGAGCGGCGTGCCAGCAGAGGCATCGGTAACATAGCCCTCCACTCCTATGCGCGCCTGATTCAGGAGCCAGAGCATCGCTTCGCGATTGTCTTCCCAGAACCCCGGAAGTTGGGATCCAGGAGGCCATTTGATGTCGCTCAGCTCGATGGTGTAATGCACTTCATTGCGCCAGTTGTACGCCCAATCCTGCATCCCGCCATGGATGACATACCACTCCCAGCCAATGATCACCCCCTGCGGGAAGTAGGGGCTGTTCCACATGGGCGGGTTGCGGAACGCATAGCCAAGGGCGAGATTGTGGATCATCGCGTGATCCGGGGTGTACTCGCCATACATCGAATCCCAGGGGTAGTTCACCACCACCGCCCCCGTGTGGAAGTTCGCGCCCAGGATGAAGTTGTGGTCATATTGGAAGTACATCATGTGCTGGACTTCGACGGGCCGGCCTGTCGGGTCATCGTAGGGATCCGTCACTGGATCGGGGAAGTTGCGGTTCAAGTCAAACCCATTGGCGTTCGAACGAGTCCCGTGGACGAACCCGTCCGGATTGTGCAGCGGGCAGATCCAGATCTCGAGGTCATCCACAAGCGCGGTGAGCTCGGGGTCCGTGCCGTAGCCCTCGACCAGCAGGCGTATCAGATACACGCACATCTCCGTACCCACCGGTTCGTCCCCATGCATTGTGGAGGTGTATTTGAACTCGGGCTCGGGTTCGTCCACGCCGACGTTGTCCGAGATCTTCATCATCCAGAGTTCGCGGCCCTCCACGGACAGCCCGATAGAGCTAAGCATCGTGATATCCGGATGATCCGTGGCGATCTGCTGAAGCTCGGTACTCAGGCTCTCATAGGTATGGTAGTCCTCTCTCTCCGGGTGACGCAGCATCTCGAGATAGGCTCGGCGGGCCTGGTTGGGTATGGCTCTGACACTGAACCCATCCCTCTGCAGATCCGCAAACTGGCGGTCATCCACGTAGGCGGTAGCCGTAAGTCCCCGGACATCATCGATATTTAGCTTGCGCTCGATCAACCAGCGCAGATGAAGAGGGCTCTCGAGGGCAATCTCCACGGGAAAGCGCCCAGTGAAGGGGCAGCGGTCAATCTCTGTGGGCAATGACTCAACTGGCATCACCGTTTCCTCGCCCGTATCCTGGGCCCCTGCTGTCGCAACAGAGACAATTGGAGCCGCGTGACCGGCAGCAAATAGAAACGCGAGTGCGGCAACCGAACGAAGATACCCGAGCCAATGCCCTTGATCCAACCTACTACGACGATGCGTCATGGAACCACCTCCCGAATACACGCGCGTCAGCGCTCCGATGAACCCGTACATCCACAAGTTTATCACTTTCCTTCCCGAGACGGCTACAGTGCTCGCAACTTCGCTGCTCTTGATCACCCCCACATCATGCGCACGAGTGCAGTTCATCTGGATCTTCTCCCCAGGCATCGGGTTCTTCTCACACGCCGGCATCGCCACGCCCGAGACCGCACCGGTGGGCTTGACCAGAATGCGCCCGCCGGGTAACCTGCGTGTTCACGGGCGCTCCAACTCAAGGAATCAGTCGCCGATAGAGAACTTAGCGGAGAAAGACCGAGATGGATTTTGCCCAATTGCTACGCAATGCAGGTCTCAAGGTGACGAATACGCGGTTGGCGCTTCTCAACCTGGTTGAGCAGGGGGGGCGGCATATGGCGGCAGACGCCATCACGACCGGGCTGCATGCGGCTGGGATCTCCGTGGATCGCGTGACCGTCTACCGCAACATTGATCGCATGCAGCAGGAAGGGATCCTGATTCCCATCTGCATGCCTGGCAAGGCGTTAAGCGTCGGCCTTTGCAAGAAGCCGAACGGACCGCATCATCACCACATCTTCTGCAGCTCCTGTGGGCGGATGGAGGAGGCTGACGGGTGCGTAGTAAATGACAACTGGGAGGCCATCGGCCGGCATCAAATGGAGACCAATGGTTTCGAGCTGACCGATCATAGATTGCAGTATATTGGCATCTGCCCGAGTTGCCGCATGAAGCGAAATGGCGGAGACTGATCCTGGCGGGTGCATCCTATCGATCCCCCCCCACCTCTCCAGCCCGCCCCACCTCTCCAGCCCGATGCCAAAGGTGGCTCACAAACCCCACTCACGGGCAACACAATTGCATTTACTTTCTCGTCCTAAAGTAGCCCTCAGATGGCGGCCGATAGGAAGGAAACGAGGCGGGGGGCAGCAATTGACAGCGTTCCCGGCGCATCCCTGCCGCGCGCGTCTTTCGAGTTAGTTGCTACAGTAGGTACGGAGATCACGGAGCGAGAACGCAGCTGTCCAGCACGATCGCCAGATCGGTCCTTGCGCGGACTGAGCAATCGCATATATGTTGGGGCCCATGAAAATACCAGCGTATCTTGGAATCCTGCTCGTCCTTGCAACCTTCACTGGGTGTGGAGGTTTCAAGATTCTTGGTGGCTCTGCATCCGTGGATACTGGCCCCGCAGATGACCAGTCTGACGCGGCCCTCGCCGAGGAAGGGCGGGCGGGAAACTCATCCGGCTCGACCGCGCCTGATGCTGACTCGCTGTTTGCTGACACAGACCGGCTCCTGGATAGCCTGGGCGTGCCAGTGGATTCCCTGGGCAGCCTTGCCTCTTCCGGTGTGGATATTCCGGACCTCTCAGACAGCCTGGCTGCTGCAACCAAGGCACGTCTCCCGTCTGTTGACGAGATATTTGACTACCCGGTGGTCATTAACCGCCGGGTCCTCACCTGGATCGACCTATATCAGGGCAAGGGCCGCAACTCCTTTGAACGCAGTCTGAAGCGCTCAGGACGCTACCTGGGTATGGCCCGTCGTATCTTCGCCGAGGAGGGCGTTCCTCAAGATTTGAGCTTCCTGGCGCATGTAGAGAGCGCCTTTCGATTCAA
>JAGMDA010000447.1 GCA_023128935.1 Candidatus Eiseniibacteriota bacterium
CTGTGTCGCTGTCCAGCAAGGCACGAAAGACAGGATCGAAGGCACGAAAGCCTGCTGGTACATCCGTTCGTAATTGGCTATCAGAGAGCACCAGCCACGCCACTTCGAACTGATGTTTGTAATATATGCGCGTCCAACGTCGCCCAGGATCTTGGTTGAAGACCTTGTCGCGCACGGCCCGCAGGTTGTCCAACAGACTCTTTCCATCTGACTCAGCGGATAGGGTAGTCCTTGCAGCACAAGGATCGCAGTCGTTAGGTGGGGGCTGCCATACGCCGTCCAGCCCAACGGCGTTGAAGCCATCCTGTACGGCGGTGTACTCGGCACTGCCACTGCCGTAAAGATCTTCGGCCGATTGGAGGGCGGCAGCCCGGGCATCCTCCAGACTTGACCCGGTATCCAGGTAGACAGTCAGGGTTCGATAGAAGATCTGCTCTGCTTTGTCCTTGCCGATGGCCGTGGCGATGTTGTAGAAGGCCTTGTTGGGGATGCCATTGTTGGTGTGAACGCCCTCATTGTCGGAGCAAGTCTCCACCCAGTCATCGGTATGATCGGGTTGTCCGAAGCGCGGCGGATCTGATAGGTCTCGAATGGCCTCACGGCCGGCCAGGACGTCAGGCGGCAGATCTTCCCCCATTAGCCAGTCATCGCGGTCCACCATAGCGCCAAAGATGTCGGAGAAACTCTCGTTCAGCGCACCGGATTGCCAGCGATACTCGAGTTCGGCGGAATGCTCCGTCACGGCGTGGGTCCATTCGTGGGCGACTATGTCCTTCACCGGGAATCCGTCCCCATACACCACTTGTTCGCCGTTCCAGAAGGCGTTCATATAGGAGTATCCGTAGTTCGCAGTAGAGATAGGAGTCGCCCCTTGATCGTCGTAACTGTCCCGGTTGTGAGTGTTCCAGTAATAGTCGTAGGTCTCTCCAGCGAAGTCGTGGGCGTTGTCCACGTCCTGATCTCCGGTTGGACCATCGCCCTCGGAGCGCACCAGAGTACCAGGGAGACTGTATCTATGGTTGGCATCGTAGGTCCCCCGGTTAGGTTGTCCCGGCTGGTGCAACGTCAGACTCAGACTGTATAACCCGTTGCTGTTGCCTGCGTAGCTCTTGGCTTCGATACGGTAACGGCCAGTTTGAGTCAAGGGGACACGATTGATTAGCACGTTCAGGTCGCCTCCGCTGTCGTCATCCCGTGTGACCTCGCTGCCGTCAGGTGCGTAAAGGATCAGGTAGGGATCGAGCGACGGGGTGAAATTGCTTTTCACCATCCGGATCGAAGCGACCTGTTCCTGAGTGGCATCGAAGTAATACGAATCCGTGTCATCAGATGGCTCTATTTTGCCCCACAGGGTCTCATTTGAGGAGATAACCCGTCCATCGTCAGAGTCCGAAGTGCTGCCCCACCAGCGTACATGTGCGACGGCTCCCCCACTGCGTTCGTAGTATTCCGCTTTTACTTCGTGTTCACCTGCAGTAAGATCATGGGAAGCCTGATAGAAGGTGGGTGGCTGATCCCACCAAGCGTCAATGATCAGAGTGCCATCTACCCATACTCGGAGGCCATCATCTGTTTGCGCCGCAAAGTTATAGGTGTCCTCGGTAAAGGTGAACCACCCGGTCCAGCGCACTGAAAAATCGTC
>JAGMDA010000448.1 GCA_023128935.1 Candidatus Eiseniibacteriota bacterium
GAATACGCGCTTCTCGGAGGTTCACCACATCGTGCCGCGCGAGCTCGGTGGTTCGAACCACCCAGAAAATCTCGTAGTGCTTTGCAGTACATGCCATAAGCTCTGGCATGAGAAGAAGTTAGATGGGCGGTTGCTCGAGCGTGTTCTTGAGCGATCTCAAGTGATAGGAGGCCGGGCAACATCGGGAGCGAGGTAGCATCCGGGACGAGGCCTGCGGGAGCCCCTCGGCCGCAATGTCCCACCTTCCCACATTGGCATCTTCCTTGGAGGAGGTTCTGGGGAAGGCAACCAAGCTTGACCGCGCTCGTTCAGGTAGTGTTTTCAGCACTTCAAGCACCGAACAACTCCGTCGCCTGCGGCGATGCCGGGCTCGCGCGCATGCGCCCTAGCCCGGCACCTTGGTCCCGCTGGGGGCCAGGCGTAGGGGGGTAACGGATCAAGGGTGAACAGTCCTGGCAGCCCGGAAACCGACCCATTCGTAGCTGTTGAACGGGGCGTTGGGGTAGCGATAGGCGCAGCGCAAGTAGGTGGCATCGTCGGGCCAGGAGCCACCACGAAACAGACGGTAACTCCCACTGCCTGGGCCTGTTGGGTCGATCACCGGAGCCGTCCCCAGATCGCACACCCACCCATCGTTGCACCACTCCCACACGTTCCCCGCCATGTCCGAGAGACCCAACTCTTCCGGGGCATCCGGATAGCTCCCCACCGGGGAGGTCCAACCGACGCAGAAGCCGGTGTGGTAGAAGTTCGCCCGGCTGCAATCTGGTTCCTCATCCCCCCACGGGTAGATCCGCTCGTCATCGAACTGCGCCGCGTACTCCCACTCCGCGTCCGTCGGCAAGCGGTACCCCTCGGCCCCGTAGGGATCGCCCCCGTTGCAGACCCACTCATTACAGTGCGGGTTCCACTCTTGTTCGTATGCCCGCGGCAAACCCTCCTGAAGGCTCAGCCAGTCGCAGTAGCGCACCGACCCGTACCAAGACACCTCTTTCACCGGGTGGTCCGGTGGATCGTATCCGCCCGGATAGGCGCTCTGGGCAAAATACGACGGGGATTCCCGCAGGTAGAAGACCCCGTAACCGTCGAACTGGATCTCGCAGAAGTCATTTTCCAGGTCCAGAAGCTGCTCGGTGCTCCCGTCGAGGTTGTCCCGTACCCAGGAGGTTGTCGCCGTCACATACCCGTGGTCATAAGCCCACTGGACCGCCTCCCGGTACTCCTGGTTCGTCACCTCGTTTTGGCTCAGGTAGAAATCCCGCGTCAGGGTTACCTCGTGCTCGTCTTGGCCACAGTAGGCCACCCCGTCGCCCATGATGAAGATCCCCGCCGGTACCGTGACCATGCCCGGCACCATGGTTGTATCATCGTAGAAGGTCAGGCTGTCGACCTCCGAGAGGACGAACTAGTCAAGCTCGCCGGTCCAGTGGACCCGCATCTTCCATTCCCCCTGGCTCACCGTCACCCCAAGGGCCAGCGCCAGACCCAACAGCACCAAGATCTGTCGTCTCATTGCTCTATCCTCCTCCCGCTGGTGGGGGTCTCACTTCCCGTTCATTCCGCGTGCCTGCCCGCGTCGATCACGGCAGCAGGATCATTCGCCGGCTCTCCTCGATCCCGGGTGCTCGCAGGCTGTAGAAGTAGACCCCGCCGGGTGCCGCGCGGCCGCGTCCTTGGGATCCTTGACGCTGGAGAACTCCCACAGAAACTCGATCTTCGCGATCGATTCGGGCGCGTAGTTGTTGGATCCGCTCCCCGTCACGACCACCAGCATCTCCTCGCCCTCGAATCCGATCTGTTCGATCTCGCTTACGGCGTAGATCGCGCTCTCTCCTCCGATCAGTCGGATGGCCAGCATCGGCTCGTCGGCCCGGGCCTCAGGGACAAGGAACACCATGGCGAGAAGCAGCAGGCCCAATAACGCCGTGCCTGCAACTCGCATTTGTATCTGTCGTTTCATGATAACCTCCTGCGATTGCGCTTACGTTGCGTCCTGCCTTCTCAGAAGGCATCATACCATGCGGGCTTGGGGTGGGGCCATAGCCGCTGACAGCTAACCCTGATGCGGTAATAATCTTCGAGCGAAAACGCGGGAGAGTGCACCAGCTGGGGCCGTGCGGTCTCCCTACCTCAGAACAATGTGGCAACTTACACTAGCGGGAATGCGTTGGTGCTACGAGCGAGTCCAACCACACCTCGAACTGCACGAAAAACCCCATCGCAAAGGATGCCCCTATTGGATGGGAGCGCAGCTCATCGTCGAGCAGATTGCGCAGCAGCAGACTGGATCGCAGCCTGCGATGCCAGAACCATTTCTGGACCGCAAGATCGAGAATGAGCTGCTCCGGGACAGTGGCTGAGTAGGTCCCGCCGGATTCATCTTCAACATCTCGGTAGTCCGGCCAGAAGGTGGCGCTGCGATAACGCAGCATGGCCCACAGGCTGAAGCCCTCAACGGGAGCGTAGTTCACAGTCTGCCGAAACTGATGAGAGGCAATGGGTTTCCATGCATCGCGGGCCATATCATCTGCCTCTATGACTCCCTGGTACTGATAGTGCCATCGAAGCTCCAGCGCGCTCCTCCAGAAACTCAGTCTCAGCTGCATGTCTCCACCGGCCAGCTGGATGTCCTGATTGGTTGCGATTTCATCCGGACCGGCGAAGGAGGCGTCCGATGGTTCGTACTTGAACGGCTGTGCCTCAAGCGTGATGGATCGGAGGGAACGGTGGAACGCGCCCAGGCGCAGGGTTGTGGTGGGGGCCAGACGAAACACATAGCGGAGGTCGGAGGAGAGGGCTAGAGGCTGCCGGATGCTGCCGTCGATCACGATACTGACTCCCTGCTCCTGCAAGAACCGATATCCCCGCTGCGACCAGTACCAGACCCGGTCATCCTCCTCGAGGAGCCGGCGCGCGTATGCGAGGCTTGCCTGGAGGGCATGCCGTGGCTTGATCTGCCAATGGTGTTGGATGGATCCCTTGAGAGCTGTCTGACCACCGCTCCCGGCCAGCCAGATGGCGATGCGCTCCTGATGAGTGGCGCCGAGTGGACAACTCAGGAGCGCAAATACATGGCCGCGTGTATAAGAGTCATCGCTGAGATCGTAGGGCGTGACTGCTTCCACATGATGGGCGCCCGCTCCGAGCTTGAGACTGACGGCACGCATGCGTGGATCGAGCTCGACCCCTGCTTCCCAGGAGCGCAGTCCGATCTGCAGGCCTGTTCCAGGCAGGTCCTCGAGTTCATCCGACTGGTTGTCAGTATGGGTGAGACGGTAACTGATGCCCAAGCCGTTGCGCATGGTCCATCTGCCATTGATGCCGGAGTGGACATTGCGCCGCCTGGTGGGAATCTCGCGTCCGAACGGCTTGAGGAAGAAGTAGTCGTTAAACCTCGCGTAGCTCAGGAGCAGTTCGTGCTTGCTAGTGGGCGTCTCCAGCGCGGCTCGCATGGAAGGCGAGTCGAGGCGCAGGTGCGGAAGGCGCCCCCAAGATTCGTTGCGCTGGCAGACCGCCGGATCGGCAACATAGTCAGAGATACTGGAGAGACCAATTCCGATGTGCCAGATTGATCCCCGGTAGAAGAGGGCCAATGATCCATCCGGGCCGATCTTGTTGATGTTTGGGGAAGCGTAGATCGTATAGCGGAACGGTCCGGGATCCCCCGTCTCGTTGCCCACCATCATGTGTCCACGGACCGACAACCCGGGGGCGGGCTGCGTCGTGTGAATGTGTATCAGGCCAGCGTCCGCGAAGTGGCCATCGTGAATCTGCGGAATGCTGACAATCTCCACACGATCGATTTCATGGAGCTTGACTGGCACTTCGTTCAGGCTCGCTGAGCCGAGGAGGCCAATGGAGAGGACCTGGCCATCGAGCATCACTGTCCATTCCTGGCGCTGGAAGGATGTGAGGCCGCGCGGGCTTGCGTTGTGCGTCATTCCATCGAGGGTGCATGTGTCCCAGCCCTCCAAGAGCGCAAAGAGATCGCTAAGGCGACTTACTCCTGCGCGACGGATGGTCTCGGCAGTCAGCACCTGGGGGGCGAAGCTGATCGCCGGATCTGATCTGGCCTGGGAAGATGCGTCAAGCGCCGCATCCGCGTTTGCCCGTGTGGTTGTCGCCCCGTGTGGCGCAAGCAGCAGCGCCAGAACCACAGAGCCCGCCGCGAAAGGCCTCATCGCAGGAAGTCCTCCAGCCACTGCGGCGTTGTGAAGGAGCGTGATACACCGACCGATACGAGTAGATGTTGTATACGCACATGCGTCATAACGGCTAGGTATTGGCCGGAGAAATCCAGAGACCACCGCTTTCCCAGTGGGCATTGAAGGCTCGATCTCAGCCCAAGTGCAAGTTCCTGCTCGTTGCGCGTGGCTGATTCGGTTTGTTCGTCATCGAAGGACATGCGGAAGCTACCGACCGAGATCCCGTTCTGCCATGACAGACTCAAAGGCAGCCGGCATCCGATTCCCCAGCCCAAAGCGAAGTAGGTCGCCATGAAGTCCGGGAGGCTGGCCTCCATTGCCGAGTTCGAGAATCGCGCGATGCCA
>JAGMDA010000449.1 GCA_023128935.1 Candidatus Eiseniibacteriota bacterium
TCCCCAACATGTACAAGATCGCCGGCGAGCTGACATCGCACTGCATGCATGTCTCTGCGCGGACGATTGCAACCCACGCCCTTTCGATCTTCGGGGACCACTCCGACGTCATGGCCTGCCGGCAAATCGGTTTTGCCCTGCTGAGCTCTGGTTCCGTGCAGGAGGCGCACGACTTCGCCTGCATCGGCCAAGCCGCGACACTGGCTACACGCGTTCCCTTCCTCCATTTCTTCGAGGGTTTCCGCGTATCGCACGAGGTCTCAACGATTGAAGAACTGAGCGACGATGACCTGCGATACATGATTGATGATAAACTGGTGGCCGCTCATCGCGCACGAGCGTTATCCCCCGATCATCCGGTGATCCGCGGAACCGCTCAAAACCCCAATGAGTTCTTCCAGGCACGCGAGGCCATCAACCCTTACTACGACAAGTGCGCCGGTGTGGTGCAGGATGTGATGGACAGATTCGCCAAGCAGACCGGACGCGTATACAACCTGTTTGATTATATCGGCCACCCCGAGGCGGAACGCGTGATCATCCTTATGGGCTCAGGCGCGGATGCGGCCAGGGAAGCGGTCGACTGGATGCTCGCAAAGGGCGAGAAGATCGGCATGGTTCGAGTAAGGCTCTACCGCCCGTTCTCGATCCAGCATTTCGTTGAGGCCCTCCCCGAGACAGTCAAGAAAATTGCAGTCCTGGACAGGACGAAGGAGCCAGGCGCCATCGGCGAGCCGCTGTATCAGGATGTCGTGACCGCGCTCCGTGAGGCCCACGATGAGGGCATTACGAAGTGGGATCATGCCGGCTGCCCCGCTGTGATCGGCGGCCGTTACGGGCTCTCATCCAAGGAGTTCAATCCGGCCATGGTCAAGGCTATCTTCGACGAATTGGCCAAGGACAAGCCGAAGAACCACTTCACCGTCGGGATCGAGGACGATGTCAGCCACACCTCGCTCGAGGTCGACGAGGAATTCGATACCGAAGCCGATGATGTCGTCCGCGGCGTCTTCTTCGGCCTGGGTGCAGATGGAACCGTTGGTGCCAACAAGAACTCGATCAAGATCATCGGTGGGGAGACGGACAATTACGCCCAGGGGTACTTCGTCTATGACTCGAAGAAGGCTGGCGCCATCACTATCTCGCACCTGCGTTTCGGCCCACGGCCTATCCACTCGACCTACCTGATCAAGAAAGCCAATTTCGTGGCTTGCCACCAGTTCGGGTTCCTCGAGAAGTATGACGTGCTCGAGTATGCGGCGCCCGGCGCAGTCTTCCTGCTTAACTCGCCATTTGGCCCAGACGAGATCTGGGACAACCTGCCCCGGGAGCTCCAAGAGCAGATCATAGAAAAGGGCCTGAAGTTCTACGTGATCGATGCGTATAAGGTCGCGCGTGAGGCAAAGATGGGCAGCCGCATAAACACGATCATGCAGACCTGCTTCTTCGCCATATCGGGCGTGCTCCCGCGTGACGAGGCCATTGCACAGATCAAGAAATCGATTGAAAAGACCTATGCCATCAAGGGCGCTGACGTAGTGCAGCAGAACTTCGCCGCTGTGGATCAGTCGCTGGCGAACCTGCACGAGGTAAAGATCCCGGGCAAGATCACAGCCCAGGCCGGCTTGCCACCGATTGTCGCCGACGCCGCTCCGGACTTCGTCAAGAACGTCACGGCCGTCATCATGCAGAACAAGGGAAACAAGCTCCCGGTGAGCGCCTTCTCCGACGACGGCACTTGGCCGGTGGGAACCACGAAGTGGGAGAAGCGCAACATTGCCCAGGAGATCCCGGTGTGGGATCCGGATCTCTGCATCCAATGCGCCAAGTGTTCGCTGACCTGCCCCCACGCAGCCATCCGCGTGAAGGCCTATGATCCAGCGCTCTTGGAGCAGGCCCCGCCGACGTTCAAATCGGTTGATTACAAGGCCAAGGATTTCAAGGGCATGAAGTTCACCGTCCAGGTCGCACCGGAAGATTGCACCGGGTGCGGGCTCTGTGTGGTGACTTGCCCGGGTAAGGATAAGGCAAATCCCGAGAATCGGGCTCTGGTGATGAAGCCGCAGATGCCGCTGCGGAAACCCGAGCGAGAAAACTACGACTTCTTCTTGGCCCTACCGCAGGTCGATCGCGGGAAGGTGAAGCCAGAGACAGTGAAGGGCTCGCAGTTCCTGGAGCCGCTCTTTGAGTACTCGGGTTCCTGCGCCGGTTGCGGTGAGACGCCGTACGTCAAGCTACTCACACAGCTTTTCGGGGATCGCGCGCTCATCTCCAACGCGACCGGGTGCTCGTCCATCTATGGCGGCAACCTGCCGACGACGCCATACACAACCAACAGCGCTGGACGCGGCCCAACTTGGAACAATTCGCTCTTCGAAGACACTGCTGAGTTCGGCTTCGGCTTCCGCCTGGCCATTGACAAGCATGCGGAGCAGGCGTGCGAACTCATTCGCAAGATGACAGGACAGATCGGTGATGAGCTGGCCAGTGGGATCCTGAACGCCGATCAGACCACCGAGGCAGGCATCGCTGAGCAGCGCGCGCGTGTGGGCGCGCTCAAGGAGAAACTCAAGGGCAACGGTTCATCGGCGGATGCGACGCGGCTCCTCACCCTCGCCGACTACCTGGTCAAGAAGAGCGTCTGGATTCTAGGCGGAGACGGCTGGGCCTACGATATCGGCTTCGGCGGCCTCGACCACGTGCTGGCCATGGGACGCAACGTCAATGTGCTGGTTCTCGACACCGAGGTCTACTCGAACACGGGTGGCCAGGCCTCAAAGGCCACACCGCTGGGTGCCGTGGCCAAGTTCGCAGCCGCAGGCAAGGCCGCGCCCAAGAAAGACCTCGGGATGATGATCATGAACTACGGAAACGTGTACGTGGCACGCGTGGCCCTCGGTGCCAAGGACACGCAGACGGTACGGGCCTTCGTCGAGGCCGAGTCCTATCCAGGCCCATCACTCATCATCGCCTACTCGCACTGCATCGCGCATGGCTACAACCTGATCAATGGACCAAGGCAGCAGCAACTGGCAGTGGATTGCGGCATCTGGCCCCTCTACCGGTTCGACCCGCGGCGGATTGACAGGGGCGAACCAGGACTCAAACTCGATTCAGGAGATCCAAAGATCCCTGTAACGGAGTACATGGGCAACGAAACGCGCTTTCGCATGATCGAGAAGCAGAATCCGGAG
Source organism: Candidatus Eiseniibacteriota bacterium (assembly GCA_023128935.1). Taxonomy (GTDB): domain Bacteria; phylum Eisenbacteria; class RBG-16-71-46; order CAIMUX01; family WJJG01; genus DAOVQB01. Next base: position 3,195 of record JAGMDA010000449.1, read on the forward strand.
CGCTTCAAAATGCTCATGGAGATGGCACAGCACGAGCAGAAGAAGCGTTGGGCAATGTACAAACATATGGCCGAGCTAGTTCTCCCGGGGAAGGACGACTGATCCATAGGTCGTTCGTGCGGGCGCGCTTTCCCTGGGCAACGATGCAACACATCAATGCCTTGTATCATCTGGCCCTTGATGGGAGACCGCGATGAGAATACTGGCACTCCTCACCTGTTCTGTGACCCTGTTGATTTGGGCTACGGCACCATCAGCAGGCAAGCACATCACCCAGGGCGAAATCCTGCTAAGCGACGATTCCGGAGAGGGAACGCTCAGCAGTCCAAGCATGACGGACCTCGTATCCCTACCGCTCTTGAGCGAGAGCACGTGCGGGGACGCGCCCTTCAGAGTGGAAGTGGACGAAGAGGGGTGGTCGCTCTGGCAAGGTGGCGAACTCCGCTGGAGGGCCAGCAATCCGACGTCCGATACCTGCGAACACCTCTGTGTTGTAGGCGACGATTATACACTTGAACAGATCGCCAGCTGGACCTGCCCAGGCAACAACTCCACTGGGGGGCAGTTCCACTCGTGGGATCTCAATGCAAATGGCCGGCCGGACCTCTGCTATAGCAACTGGAGGTACACGACCTACGTCTACGAAGGTGTGGGCGATAACCAGTTCGAAGAGATGCACCAGTACCCCAATCCGGTCGGATCCTACTACACGAAGCTGGTGTGCGCGGGAGATGGTGATTCTGACGGTCTTGCTGAGCTGGTCTATAGTTCCGGCACGAGCGGCGTTCCCCGGGACATCTTCTTCGTCGAACCCAGGCAGCTAGGCGCCTATCCCGATTCCGTCGTGCTGGCTCTCCCGGAGGGGAATATCGGCGTCTCCCACATGAGAATGGCCGACCTGGACGGCGACGGGCTCCGCGAATACATCGGCACCACTCAGGGAACGCACAACAAGCTTGTCTCGATCTGGGAATGCAGAGGAGATAACAGCTATACACAGGTCTTTGCGGAGCACTACGGTCCCGGGAGTGCTGTGTCAGGGGAGCCCGCCGTCGGAGACTTCGACGGAGACGGCAACGGCGATCTCGTTGTCCTTCAGAACGGAGGCGGCACAATCGTCCATGTGATCGAGAGCGTTGGGGACGACCTCTACGAAGAAGCGTGGTCGGCATCCGTGCCCACGGGGAACATGTATTGGGTCACGCCAGGTCCCGACCTCGACCGCGACGGCAGGGGCGACTTTGTCGTCACGGGCGGTATAGGGTCGTCTCCCGTCACCTGGTCTTTTATCATGTACGAGTCTACCGGGGACAACACCTATGAGTTGGTCTGGAGCTACTCCACTTCCTCAACGATTATCCATGGCGGGGCGGCCACCGGGGACATCGATGGCGACGGCTGGCCCGAGCTGTTGTGCCAGGTGCCCGACCATACATATGTCTTTCGGGCCGCCGGAGACAACAACCTAGAGCTCTGCTGGGAACTCGCCGGATCAGTCATGGGCCAGGGGGAACACCGCATCGTTGCCCCGGACCTCGATGAAGATGGCAAGGGAGAGGCAATCTGGTGGACAGCCAATAACCCGGGCGTGTTGGTCGTGTACGAGAAGACCGGGCCTCCGCTGGCGGCTATTGATGGCGAGGCTATGCTGCGTCCTTCCAGTTGCACCCTCTATCAGGGCTGTCCAAATCCATTCCACGCGACAACCGTGATCGGGTACGGCTTGGCCGGGAGCTGTCACGTCAACCTTGCGATCTACAACATGCTTGGGCGCAAGATCGCCACCTTGGTCAATGAAAGACAGCGCGGTGGCAACAAGTCGCTCGCCTGGGATGCAAGCCGTCATCCCTCCGGGATCTATTTCTGCAGGCTACAGGCAGGATCATCCGTAGACACAAAGAGAATGGTTCTGCTCAACAGCAGATGATCCACGCCCGGCGCGCCTTCAAACACAATATCCCCTTGCCATCCTGCACGGACAGAAAACAACCGGAGCAGGAACCGCAGGCAGCTCGCGCAAGCTGGTCCCTGTCGCGCCGGTTGCAGCGGGGATTCAAGAACTGACTGCCGTAATGTCAGAGCCGCCCCAGCTTGATCGCATAGGCCGCCCAGGTGAATGGATGCCGCGGCCCCGCGGGTCCCTGCAGGGAACTGCGGCGGGCCTTGCATAGCGATTCAATGGGAGCATCGGGTTCCTGTCCCCATGCCCGCACGAAATCGCGCATAAGATCGCGGGCTTCCCCATCGCGCACAGGCCAGAACGTCTGGATCACCGCACCGGCCCCCGCATCCAGAAACGCATCGCCCAAGCCTGGCGCCGACCCTTCAGCACTCACATATGGGGAACCGCTCGCACATCCCGAGAGAACAACCAAGCGGCATTGGCGCAGGTCGGCAGAGCGTATGTCATCTATACTGAGATAAGATGCGTCCAGTAAGTAGGTGCCGACCGGTCGTGACATGGGGATGAACGTCAGGAATGGAGCCTCCGGGTCCCGAATGAAATGGGCGGCCGCGTATATGAACGGAGCCTGCTCCCAGAGCTCAAAGAGCTTCCTTTTG
>JAGMDA010000045.1 GCA_023128935.1 Candidatus Eiseniibacteriota bacterium
CTCCGCAGTACTGGCTGCTCCTGCTCATGTTCATCGGATCCGGGCTGGCGGGACTCATGGTGATCTACTGCATCCGCCTTTTTGGCATCGACGCGCTACAGGCCAGCGGGGCGGCTGCAACGGCTGAGGCAGCCGGCACGACCGCCGGGTCAGCAATGGCAGCCTACGCCATCCTCAACGGCCTCGGCCGCATCATCTGGGGAACCGCCTCCGACAAGATCGGCCGCAAACTCGCGCTCTTCCTGATGTGCCTCCTACAGGGCATCGTCATGCTGCTCTTCTTCAAGTTGGGCGGATCCGTCGCCGGTCTCACAGTGGGAGCCTGTATCATTGGCTTCAACTTCGGCGGCAACTTTGCGCTCTTCCCCGCCGCAACGGCTGATTTCTTCGGCAACAAGAATGTGGGCACAAATTACGGCTGGGTTTTCCTGGCCTACGGCGTCGCAGGAATCGCCGGACCCCAGGTGGCCGGACACTTCAAGGACGCAGCCTCGGGCAGCGACGTAGGTGCCTGGGCAACCCCATTCATCATCGCTGGGGTCGCCTGCTTGATCGCCGCTGGCCTGAGCTTGGCCCTCAGGGCCCCAAAGGCTACCCGGGCGTAGAAGGTGGATCCGCATTCTGCACGCCTTCGTGCAGGATGCTTGGCAGGAAGCCGGACAGCAGCGTGCCCTGGGCACCTTCCGGCATCTCAGTGCGTGTGGATTGATCCACCAATCCCCTAGCTGCATGCGCGATGCACTCACGAGGCTGGAACCCGCCATTGGCTCGCCACCCTGGCACCCGCTTTGCACTCCTGGTTCCCAGTCGTTCCCGTATCTTCCAGCGGCGAAGTGCCACGGAGGCACCATGCAGATATCGATGAGCGAGGTCTTAAGGGATGAATTCCGAGGATTCGTCCGCCGGCACTCCAGCGACCTCATCCGTGATCTCGCAGAGCTGCTCAAATCCCCGGTCCAGATCCTCGATGCCCATGGCCAGGTCATTCTCTCGAGTACAGATCAAGCCGATGCGGCATCCCGGGACGATGGGACCATGATCCGTGTGCCGATCAAGCCGCGTGGCGAGTTGGTGGGCAGCCTGGAGACCACCACGAACGTCCCCCAGGTGCGTACGGAGATGGACGCCGTCGCGACCAGCATCGCCCGCCATTTGCTACTTGAACGCAACCTCGATCGCATGAACGAGCGGCTCCGGCAATGCGATATCGAACTCGATCTGCTCTGTCAATTCGCTCAGATCCTGAAATCCGGAGAGAGCTTCAGCGCATCGACGAAAAAGCTTCTGGAGGAAACATCCCTTCGGCTGGAGCGCCGGCCGCTTGTTTTATACAAGCCACGATGCGACTTGCTAGATCTCGACGGTTCACAGACCAACATCCTGGAATGCAGCGCCGGTCGGAACAGCTGCCCAGAGGTCGTCTCGTGGCTGACATCGGGCACTAACTCGGCAGACACGATGGAAACGATCCATGCCACCTTCACTCAGGCGACGGAGAACACTAACCCAGCCAGCGCCCAGCGTTGCACCGGAGTCGTGGACTCTCCACACGGGTTGCTCTACTACGCTGCAACGCCCCTATGGACGCGATCGGGGGTAGCCGGTTTTGTGGCCGTCTTCAGAACCGAGTCTGAAGGTGAGTTTGATCGGAGCGAGATAAAGCTGGTCGAATGTCTGGCTCGCGAGATCTCTAATACGTCGGCTGCAAGCCAGCTCAACCAAGAACTCCGCGACATGCTATTCAATACCGTCAGGAGTCTCGTCGCCGCCACCGACGCGAAGGATAGGTTCACGCGGGGCCATTCTGCGCGCGTTTACGATCACTCGATCAAACTGGGAAGATATCTGGATATCCCTGATTGTGACATGCAAACCCTCGGATGGGCATCTCTCCTACATGACATCGGCAAGATCGCTATCGCGGGCGACATCCTGATGAAGCCCGGTCCATTGACGGACGAGGAGTATGAAGAGATCAAGACCCATCCAGTAAAGGGTTGTGAAATGCTTTGGCCGATCCCGCAGCTGAGAGCCGCCCTGCCTGCAATCCGTCATCATCATGAGCGTTTTGACGGAAATGGCTACCCTGATGGACTGAAGGGTGAGGAGATCCCTCTGATCGCGCGCATCATCTCTGTGGCCGACACCTATGATGCCATCATCTCAACACGCGCCCACCGGAAGGCCGCATCACCGGAATCCGCACTCGAGGAGATCGGGCGCTGCATGGGAACGCAGTTCGATCCGGAGGTTGCCACAGCTTTCTTAGAGATAGTTACAGAGAGCTCCCTCGATGCCTCGCATGCCGTCACGGAGGATCGAGCCGCCGCTTAGTGCCCCGCGCCCTAGCTCACGATCACGTATCTCTGGCACTTAGGGTCCGCGCCCTAGCGCACGATCACGTATCTCTGCTCCCGGACGTGCTCGCCTACGTGTGTCTCGAGGAAATAGGACCCGGCCGGAAGGCGCACACCCTCGCGATCCCGCCCATCCCAGTTCAGCTCAGTCTCACCCGCAGCATGCCACACAGGCGTCCCCTTCCAGATGCGCCGGCCCAGTGAATCCCAGACCTCCAGCCAGAGGGTCGCGCCACCAACCGGGACATGAACCGGCAGGATGACCTCACCGCACCCCGGGTTCGGTCTCGCCGTGCCCACCCACGCAACGAGCGAATCAGGCGGATCGGGATCCACTAGTTCGTCGTGATCCAAGCCCTCCACGCCAATGCCCCCCAGGCCCCACTCGGGATGGTCCGCCTGCGTGACCACAGCAACCGGTTCTGCATGTCCCTCCCGATAGAGTTCGACCTGGAGATCCCAACGCGTGGTCGTGAGAGAATCAGGGATGTTCACGACATCCACGCAATGCATGTCTGGCGCCGTCCCTGTGATCTCTCTGCAGGGAGTCGGCCCCAGGCTCAGACACTCGAGGCCCTCGGAGAAGAAGAGCAGCCGCAGCGAAACGCAGTAGGTCCCCCATTCGACATCGGGATCGCAGCACACCAGGAGACGGGAGAACCACCCATCTTCATCCTGGTCTCGGGTCCCCTCGACTTCGATCGATGCAAAGGCGAACTCCGCAGTCGTGTCGCCTTGGATGGAAAGAAATGACGGCACCTGACCAGGCACAAAGACGCCCAGTGTCTTCTCTGCAATCGTCCCCCACACACCGTCGCTGCCAAGCGGCTCAGACGCCACCGTCCAATAGGAGAGCACTTGCGGGGAGCCGTGGGGGTCGTAATCGCCGGGGAAATATCTGACCCCTTCTGAATCATGGAAGCGCAGCGCATAGAGCGTGTCGCCATCGGTCATCACAAAGTTCAGGCGCACTTCTCTGGGGAGCGCCGCGTTCAGGTTGGCAACCGCCTGCCGCATGGCTTCCGCCCTCGTGAGGGCCGGGTGCTGGTGGGCGAACTTGAGGAGGTAGAGAAAATAGAGCTCCGAATCGATATGGCCGCTTGGGTGAACGCTGTGGGGCGCATATTCCGGCAGATGCGTGTCCAGATAGTCCGGGTCACCTTCCAGCAGGAGCTGCATGAGCGTCGGCACATCCACCGTACCGTTGTGCCCAAAGAGCATGTCTTCATGCTGGAATGGATGGGGATTGGGAATCGCAAAGGCCCCGCAGCTCGCCCGTCGGACATGGCCCACAGCCGCCTTCGGTCTCAGCAGGCTCATCTCATCGACGGCCAGGTCATAGTCCGGATCATGCTCATCGTCGGCAGGCGGTCCGCCACGGCGGCATAGGGGCATGTTTAGACAGTTGACTGTGGACTCGCACGGGTAGCTGGCAAAGCCCCACCCCTCGGAATCCATGGTCCCCAACGCCTTGAGGTTCTGCAGCGTGCCATCCTGGAGTTGGTCGGTCAGGAGCTGCGCGGGGTAGGAAGAACCAACTAGCGCCCAGAAGCGCACCTTGAGTGGGAGGGTCGCTCCAGCCCCGCTCGCTGGCCCATCTCCCCCACTCTGGTGGCAAGCAGCCGGCGGGCTGGATGACCACAAACCACCTGCTATGATCTGGTGGCAAGCAGCCAGCGGGCCGGGCGACCACGGATCGCCTGCTTCGATCAGATGGAATTGCGGGGCTTGACCTGGAACGAAAACCCCCAGCGTTCTGGGTGGGATTGTGTCCCATTGGGCCGTGTCGCTTCCCAGTGGCTGGGTAGCCACCACCCAATAGGGCGAGGCGCTATAGCCGCCGGTTTGGCTCGCATCGGACGGATAGAAACAGAGCGGATCTGTTTCATCTGAGCCTGCAAAACGAAGGGCATAGAGCGTATCGCCCGCCGTGAGCACGAAATCGATCCGCTCATCGCCCGTCATCGCTGAGAGGTCACAGACGGCCTGACAGAGCGCCTCGTAATAGGAGCTTGACCGGGACTTCTCACCAACCCTCTGCTGCGGGCGCGCATCTGCATGCCCTGGCTTCGTCAGGTGAGAAGTCCGGGCTAGGTGCGCGTGGATGGACTTGAGGATGTAGAGAAAGTAGAGCTCGGCATCGATGTACGAGCCGGTGTAGTCCAGCGGGTGCGTCTCGATGTACTCGGCCGTGAGGAACTCATCCTGTAACCGCCTGGTGTTAGTGATGTGGCCACTGTGCACGAAAACCATCCCCTCGTGCTGGAATGGATGAGGGTTCGGAAGCCCACCATGCCGCACAGCCACTAGCCGGACATTGCCCACGGCCGCGCGCGGTCTGAGTACGATCAACTCCTCGATGGCTAGATCGTAGTCCGGATCGTGTAGATGGCTGGCAGGCGGGCGACCCCTGCGCGTCAGTGGCCGATTGAAGGAAAGCAGGCTCGCATCCGCCAGGAAGCAGGCCAGGCCCCACCCGTTGCTGTTGTGATGCCCTAGATCCTTGAGGTTCTCGATCTGCCCATCACGCAGGTGCTGAGTGATCAAGCTCTCGGGATAGTCGGAACCGATGAGGCCCCAGAAGCGGCAGGCATGCGGCTCCGGCACGCGGGTAGGCGATTCAGGCCGGATAGTTCCGAGCAGGACGGCACCGGCCGCCGCGGCCAGCAATACGCCCGTCAGAGCAAGTCCAAGCCTATGCATTCCTCCGCTCATCTCCCCCCTAAACAAGCCTGGCAGCCGGCGGTTTCGTGGTCAAGCAGGACCGTTGCAGCCGGAACCGTCGCTGGTCTAGAGTATGGCTTCCGCTTGGAAGGCATTGTGATCCGCTCGGCATCTCCGGGAGAATCCTACAGTGCGGCAAGGGAGGATCTTACCATGGCAGCCAGGGTTTACTTCTGCCGGATCGGGGATTGGACTGATCTGGAGCATGTGGCAAGCCGTCTCTCTACCCTACTGGAGAAGGCGCCCATCCTCAACGCGCTCAAGACAGATGACCTGGTGGGGATCAAGTTGACCTTTGGCGAAGCGGGCAACCGTGGCCATGCCCCGGCACCGCTAATCCGCCGCTTGGTCGAGATCATCCGCAACCGCAGGGGAATCCCGTTCCTCACAGAAACCAACACGCTGTACAACGGGCGCCGCAAGAACTCCGTGGATCACCTAGAGGTGGCCCGGGAACATGGCTTCACGCATGAAACCGTTGGCGCACCAATTATCCTGAGCGATGGGATCCTGGGTCGCGAGCACTATGATGTTGAGATCCAGGGCAAGCACACCCGGACAGCCCACCTGGCCCCCTCCGTGCGCGACATGGATTTCCTGGTTGGGGTCGCGCACCTAACCGGCCACATGGTGGAGGGTTTTGGCGGAGCCGTGAAGAACATCGGCATGGGCCTCGCCTCGAGGGCGGGCAAGCTCGACCAGCACTCCAGCGTGAGCCCCTCGGTCAAACAGCAGATCTGCAACGCGTGCCTTGCCTGCTTCAGGGCTTGCCCCGCAGGTGCGATATCCGAGACACCGACAGCGGTCACCATTGACCCAGAAGCCTGCATCGGTTGCGCCGAATGCATCTCCGTCTGCCCGGAGGGGGCCATCCAAATAGACTGGTCCCGCGAGACAGCCCAGGTCCAGGAGGCAACCGCGGAATACGGGCTCGCTGTTGTGAGGGCCTTGCGGCACGGTGTTGCCTTTATCAACCTCCTGAACCATATCACCAAGCAGTGCGACTGCGTGGGGCGAACCGATGAGATCCTGGCCCCCGATATCGGCATCCTAGGTGCAACCGATCCGGTCGCCATCGATCAGGCCAGTATCGATCTGACCTGCGAGGCCGCCGGGCGAGATGTCTTCAAAGAGGCTTGGCCACGAATTGATGCCCTGGTCCAGATCCGCCATGGCGAGACATTGGGGTTGGGGAGTAGACGCTATGAAATCGTGGAGGTCTGAGGCGCGGGCCCTAAGGGGCGCGTCTCCTCCAGCAACGCCGGCGCAGGCCCCCTGCGCGCAACAGCTGCAAACGCAATAGGATAGCACAGGGGACGACTCCCCGGTCGCGTCGGGACAACGCCCAAAACCCTTTCCGGGCGACCCCCGGGCGCGATGCTTTCGACACGGAGGCACGAAATGGTTTGTCTTGGAACCGGGACAGTCGATAGATTTATAATGGTTTGAGAGCAGACACGGCAATCCACCGTGATGGCCATCTGTCCTAGTCACAATCTTGGTGCCTCTGCCCCGCAGTACGCGGAGGCGATCCTTTGTTGAGGAGAAAACCGATGAATAGAAGTCCTATAGTCTGGGGTGGTTTGCTGGCTGCTGCCACGATCTTGATGCAGGGTTGCTCAGCTGGATTCCTTGGTATGGGTGGGGCAAGTCTGCGCCACACGAACGTCGAGGTCCAACTGATCTCCCAGAGTTGCTTCCAGGGCGAACTCGTTCCGTGCGGGTGACACGGGAAAAAGGGTGGGTTGGCCCGGCGGGCCGCCTTCGTCGACACGCTTCGGAAGAATGAAGCCCCTATACTCCTGGTGGATGGAGGAGACTTCTTTCATAGGGTCAATAAACTTGAGAGCATCGTTTCATGGCGTGAGATGGAGCGTCTGGGCTATGCGGCGGTGACCTTGGGAGAGGTGGAGTTCGAACGCTGGGAACTGGCCGAGAGCCTGCTGACACACACGGATCTGCCCGTTGTCTGTACCAATGTGGAACGTCAGACAGCAAGCGGGTGGGAGCTGGTGGGAAACCGCTACCTGATCGTTCCGGTGAACGGTGTGCGCGTTGGGATTCTGAGCGTGATCGACTCGCAGTTGAGCAACTCCGTGATTGAGAAGGCCGGCGATAGGGTTCGGCTGCTACCGGCGATGGAGACAACCCGCGAGGTTGCCAGGATCCTTCGCAAGAAGTCCGATGTGGTGGTCCTCCTGGCTCACCTGGATTACAAGGCCATGGAGCAGTATGCGTCGAGTCTCCCAGAGGTGGATGTAATCCTGGGAGGCCACATGACACGGAAGGATACCGGCCCAAAAAAGATCGCTGACACAATCATCAATCGCTCCGGAACTCGCGGGCAGCACGTGTGCATCACGCGCCTGGTGGTTTCCCCGCAGAACGAGGTTGTGGACTTCGGTGGGCTCAACCTGACACTTACTGCCGACTACCCGGAGGATCCGGTCGTGGCTGAGTTGGCCCAAACAGCCAAGGACGAAAGCATCCGCCTGCGAAGAGCGGAAGCCAGCAAGAAGCTGCAGATAAAAAAGCAGAAGCGGGAAGAACTAGAAAAAAGGCAACGGGAAGGCAAGAAGCCTGAGCGACGCTAGCCAGCGCTCCGGCTGAGGGCCCTGAGGTCTGGTCGCAAGGAACGGGCACGTCTATGTTACGCGCAAGGGAGATCATTTGTATCGCGTTGGGCAAGAGGGTTATGAAGACAGAGCTTCGATTGTCATTTGCCATAGTCGCTGCCGCGGCAGTCCTGCTGCAAGGATGTGCTGGCGGGTTTCTCGGCCTTGGCGGACGAGCGCAACGCACGGTCAATGTCCAAGTCACGCTTCTTTCCCAGAGCTGCATCCAGGGAGAACTGGTACCCTGCGGGTGACACGGAAAGAAGGGTGGGTTGGCCCGGCGGGCCGCCTTTATTGACAGCCTTCAGGCCGAGCAAACCCCTTTGCTTCTGCTTGAGGGCGGCAGTTTCTTTAGCCGCATCGTCAGCGACGCAAGGTTCGAGAACATCACATCCTGGCTCGAGATGGAGCGCCTGGGGTACGCCGCGGTCACCTTGGGCGAGAGGGAATTCATCGAGTGGACCCTTGCCGAGAGCCTTCTGACCAGCCGGGATCTTCCGGTCGTCTGCTCCAATGTGGAGCGCCTTGTGGGCGACGATTGGGTCCCTGTGGGTAGCAGGTACCAGATCGCCGAGGTCAATGGCGTCCGCTTCGGCATCATGAGCGTGATCACCGGCGATCACATAACAGATCGCGTGATCGATAGTGCCGGAGGGCGAATCCGGGTCCTGCCCCCTATGGAAACCACGCGTGAGGTGGCTGCCCTACTTCGCCAGAAAGCCGATGTAGTGGTACTCCTCGGTTACCTCAACTCCCCGCTCCTCGAAGAATATGCGGCAACCTTCGAGGACGTGGATGTCATCGTCGGTGGACACATGACAAGGAACAAGAAGAAGCCGTATCTTGTCGGCAGCACGATCGTAAATCTCTCTGGCACCAGGGGGCAACACATTGGCGTCACGCAGTTGACCATCACACCCAAGAATGAGCTTGTGAAGATCGATGGAGAAAATGTGACCTTTACGAAGGACTATCCGGAAAATCCCGCCGTGGCAAAGATCGCCCAGAATGCCAAGGATGAAACCCGCCGCCTCCGGAAGGAAAGGAATCTCAGGCGCAGGCAAGCTGCCCAGGCAGAGCGGGCCAAGCGCAAGGGAGCTGCCACGCGGCTCAAGCAGGACTAGATGGATGCCGAATTCCTCATCAGCCCACGACCTCGCGGCCGAGCAGTTCATTCTACTGGTGATCCGAACTCTGCGGCTTCTCTATGTGGCCTTCTGGGTCTCGGTCCTCATCTGCGCAGGAGTGGTCACATTCATCACCATCACAGTCAAGCCCCATACGGGGAAAGGGCTCGAAGCAGCATCTCAGCTCCCACGAGACTGGGACCAATGGCAGTTCCTTTTCGTGGCGGCGGGGTTGGTGTGCGTCTATCTCATGTACCGGTTGGGACATGTGCTCCTACGCCCTGAACGCTTCTGGCACGGGGCCCGCAACCTCCGGGAACTGGCCGCCCAACTCGATCCGGCATGGAGTAGCGCGGCAAAGCCATCACTGACCCCCGCGGTGCAGCATCTGTTCGGCAGGATCGTTATCGCGCACGCCATATTGTGGGCCGTTGCGGAGATCCCGATGATCCTCGGCCTTGTGGATCAGTTCGTGAGCGGCAGCCAGCAGCTCATGCTTTGGATGACGCTCCTCTCCGCCCTCGCCCTCATTATTCGACGACCACAGCGCAGTCGCATTCAGGCAATCCTGGAGAGGGGGGAGATTCCTTCTACCGGAGTCTGAGCAAGCGTCCCTCCGCGATCTCGCTGGCTGCGCTCAGGCGGATCAGGTAAAGCCCCGCGGGGACATCCCGCCCGTGATCGTCACGACCGTCCCAGAGGATCGTCCGGCTTCCGGTTCGCAACATTCCGTCCAACAGCGTCCGCACACACCGGCCGTTCACAGCATAGATCCGGAGTTCACCTTCCGCGCCAGAGGGTACTTCATAGCGCAAGATCGCGCTCCCCGTTACCGGATTCCTGCCCGGCTCCAGACGGATCCGGTGAATAATTGGAGCACTATCTGCACCCTGTGTCGCCGATTCGATCGAGATGATCTCGACATCGTCTACGGCACCTTCCACGTTGGATGGGTGGTTATAGTCGGACGCGACGAAGCGGATCAGGATCCTGGCGTCAAGTGGCAGGTAGTCGTGCAGATCGAATGTCATCTCCCTCCAGATCGCTTCCGACATGTTCGTGTACTCAAGGTTCACCCAGTTCTCTCCGCCGTCATTCGTCACATCCACCTGCCAATAGTCCTCGTTGGGATACTGGCCTGCGTTGTTTGTATACCAGCGGTAGTATATCAAGGTGGCCGTCTCCATTTCGCGCAGATCGACCTCTGGGCTGATCAATGTCGTCTTACCTCCGTCGACATCGTAGTCCCAGAATGTGCCGCCGGCCTCACAGCCGGTGCAGAAGCACCTAACGCCGGGAGGGGGTGTATGGTCCTCCTCGGGATTGCCTGGGAGGAAAAATGGGCCGATGCCCCACGTCCCTTCGGGAACCCCCCTCTCCCAAAATCCCCCAGTGGCATCATCGTCTGGAGCACCGAACGTCCAGCCCCGGTCCTCCTCGGCATCGTCTGCGAAGACAGTGTTGATCACAGCGAATTCGTGGAAGTTCTCCGGTGCGCCGGTAGGGTCCACATCCTCGTAGCCATCGGTGTCCGCGGCGCTCAGCCAATACTTGATGAAGGTTCCCAGCGCCTGCGGGGGAATTTCGCCACGGAAGGTGGCTGTCTCTCCATCCCACACACGCGACATCAACTGGTCTATCCAGCCCGCGCCCACGTCGTAATGGAGGTAGACTGTCGAGTCATCGACCGGGAAATCCCGGCCGATCACCTCGCATACAACCTCGTAGGGCTCGGTCGTATCAAACGTGTTATCAAGCGCCTGGTGGCTGATATGGACTTGGTTGACGCCGCTGTAAAAGATCTCCTGCGCAAAGGCTCCCACATTGCAGGTGCCAAACTTGACATAGGCATACCCATCTAACCCCCACCCGATCCCCCAGCTATTCTTGATGATCCAAGCACCCTCGCCTTCGCACATGTTGTCATCCCAACCCACGAGGAGGATGGCGTGGTTTGCCGGTGAACCTCCCTCATGCTCGTAGCATCCACCATTGTAGGAAAAGAAGTCATCGTAGACTGTGAAGCCCGCCGCAACAGGATGATCATAGATATGCTCTTTGAGCGACGTGATGTTGTTTGGGATGTCGTGATACCCATCGAGTACATCGATGATATCGCACAGATGCTGTGTGCAGGGAGCCGTGTAAGGATAGACATAAGGCATGCAAGACTCGGCGACTGCACCGGGGAACATGAATAGCTCATAGGCGGCGTATGGCAACCCCCCGGCACAACCGTAGCCATAGGTATTGCAGGAGAGGACCTGTTGCTCGGAGAGATCCACCTCGATGCCCGTGTAGACTCTAATGACGGATTCGAACGCCGCTGTAGCGGCAAAATCCCAACAACTGCCGCAACTGCCCTGGTTCTTGACCGGGGTGACGCCGCCCTCAAGGCGCCAGTCCCATACGGTTGGCAGATCGCGATCGGAAGGGCACTCCTCCAACGCCTCAGGCGGCAGGAATCCGCTTTCACCTGGCGGAAGCAGCAGCCCAAGCCGGCTCAACCGTTCCTCTGGCGGGATCTGGTTCATCGAAGTCTCACCCGCTGTCCAGTTGTAGCCATGGGCATCGATCTCTGCCTGGATCGCGGCGATCTCATACGCCGGATCATAGCCGTCTTGTGCGCGCACGACTCCGCAGAACGAGATTAGAAACAGTGCAACAAGGAGAAAGGTGGGATATGCCACCATAGTGGACAAACGGACGTTGAAACACCTGGATGTCCAGCTCATTTCGATACCTCCTGGATGAAAACGCTTGAAGAAAGTGCCCAGTTGCAAGACACAACTGTTAGTAATGATAGCGCACTTCATGCGTATGTGACAAGGTCCTGGGCCGGATCAATTGCGGAATCGGCGGAAGCCCCCTTGCGCACCCCGACTGTCTCTGCTAAGTGCTTTCTACGCAAGGCAAAGAGCGAGGGTGGCTGTATAGCACCAAATGATCGGGGAGGGGAAAGGTGAGCATGAAACGAGTTCGGTTGGACCCGACGCGAAGCGCGCTACTTGTTATCGATGTTCAGAACGATTTCTGCGCAAGTGGCACACTCGAGGTCAAGGGAGGCGAAGAGGTTGTACCGATCATCAACAACTTGATGCCGCATTTTGGGCAGGTTTTCCTGACCCAAGACTGGCATCCCAGGGGCCATCTATCCTTCGCATCTTCCCACACAGACGCCCAGCCTTTTCAGGAAATCGAAACACCCTATGGCCGCCAGACGCTCTGGCCGGATCACTGCATTCAGGGTACGCGGGGGGCTGACACCCATCCCCTGCTCCTCACGCATCCGGTACGCACGATCCTGCGCAAGGGGATGAATCATCAGATCGATTCTTACTCCGCCTTCTTCGAAAACGATCGCAAGACTTCCACGGGGCTAGGCGGCTTGCTCACGGAGCTCGGAATCCGGGAGTTGTTCCTGGCAGGTCTCGCAACCGACTTCTGTGTACTCTACTCCGCAATGGACGCCCGCAGGCTGGGGTTCGATGTGGTGTTGGTCCAGGATGCATGCCGCGCTGTTGACCGTGAGGACTCCCTTCAAAGAGCCCTCAACCAGATGGGCAAAGCTGGAGTCCTCTTCGCCCGAAGCCGTCAGATCGTCTGAAGCACGGGAGATACAATGCGCAATAGCCAGATTACGCCACGCGGAAGCGCTTCCTCCGGTCTGCGCACGGATCTATACGAACTGACCATGATGAACGGATACCTCCAGACCGGCCTTGCCGAACGCAAGGTGGGCTTCGATCTCTTCATGCGAAGCATTCCCGAGAACGGAGGCTACTGTATAGCAGCCGGGCTGGCCGACGCGGTCAAGTTTGCGACTGGGATTCAATTCGCAACAGACGACATCGCCTTTCTTCGCGGGCTCGATCTTTTCTCGGAGGCGTTCCTGGACCGGTTGCGCAAATTCCATTTCACGGGGGATCTCTACGCGGTGCCGGAAGGCACGCCGGTGTTTCCGCTCGAACCGATCCTCCGAATCCAAGCCCCGCTCTTCGAAGCACAATTCCTCGAGAGCGCGCTCTTGAATATCATTAACTTCCAAACCCTGATCGCCACCAAGGCGGCCCGCGTCTGCCAGGAGGCGGGAGATAACAATGTCATGGAGTTCGGCATGCGCCGTGCTCACGGCGTTGATGGAGCCCTCTCGGCCACGAGGGCAGCCTACATCGGTGGCGTGGAATCGACGTCCAATACTGAGGCCGGCCGGATCCTGGGGATTCCAGTGCGGGGGACACACGCGCACAGTTGGATCATGGCTTTCCCGGATGAGCTATCCTCGTTCCAAGCCTACGCTGAGATCTATCCCGACAACTGCATCCTTCTGGTCGACACCTATGACACGTTGCGTAGTGGCGTTCCCAACGCCATCCGGGTGGCCAGGGAGCTGGAGAAGCGGGGAAAACGACTCAAGGGCATTCGTCTGGATTCAGGTGACCTGGCCTACCTCTCAATCCACGCGCGCAAGATGCTTAATGCCGCAGGCCTCCAAGACGCGTGTATTGTGGCCTCTGGGGATCTTGATGAATGGATCATTCATGACCTGAAGTCCCAGGATGCCCAGATCGACATCTGGGGCGTGGGAACCCGGCTGGTCACCTCCCACAATGCGCCCTCTCTGACAGGCGTCTATAAGCTCGCAGCCATTGAAGAGAATGGTCGCTGGAGTCCTCGTCTGAAGGTGGCCGAGAAAGCTGCGAAGGCCACGCTTCCAGGAATCAAGCAGGTGTGGCGCCTGATGAGGCCCGATGGGTGGTGGGAGGCGGATCTGATCACACAGATAGACGAGGAGATCTCGTCAGGCGACTCGGATCTCATAGGCTACCACCCACTCGTCGAGTAC
>JAGMDA010000450.1 GCA_023128935.1 Candidatus Eiseniibacteriota bacterium
CAGCCGCATGCCCGGGAGCGTGGTGCTGTCTCTCCGGCAGAGCCCAGGCGGGCGTCGCAGACTGGCGAGGATAGGGAGTATGCCTGAGCGAACGTCACAGGGCGGCATCCGGCTCTATGGACGGATCCTGTCATACATGCTCCCCTATAAGCTGCAGCTTGTCTTCGTACTGCTCTTTAACTTCCTATACATCGCGTTCAACACCATCTCTATCTGGATGGTCGCTCCTTTCCTGACTACGCTCTTCCGGACAAAATCCGACGCGCTTGAAACCCCAGCAGCCACTCTTGAAGCACCGACGAGCATCCTGGACATCAATGGGTTGATGAAGCAGCAATATGTTCAATGGGTTTCCCGTCCAGATCCGATTGACACGCTACAGATCATCTGCTTGGTCATATTCCTGACCTTTCTGTTTAAGAACTTCTTCCACTTCAGCGAGGCGTATCTCGTCAGTTACGTTGAGCAGAAAGTCATCAAGGATCTCCGCGACGAGCTGTATGCGAGGGTTTTGCTGAAACCGCTCAAGTTCTTCGACCAGTATGAAACCGGGAACTTGATCTCTCGCATCACGAACGACATCAATGCACTCAATGTGGCGGTCAACCGCAGCTTCACGAAGTTCATTCGCGATCCGCTCTTGATCATTGCGTTTGCAGCCATTCTGCTGTCCATCAACTGGCGCCTGACATTATTTGCAGCCCTGGTCATTCCGCTCAGCGGTGTCGTGATCTATAGAATCGGCCAGAGTCTCAAGCGCAAGTCCTATCGGGAACAGGAGCGCATTGCTGAGGTTACATCCCGGCTGCACGACACACTCTCTGGGATCAAGGTCGTTCAAGCGTTCTGCCAGGAGCACCAGGAAGCGGAGAGGTTCCGCGAGAAGACGAACAGGCATTTCCAGGCCGTTCTGCGCAAGGTGCGCATGAACCGGCTCTCATCGCCGCTCTCGGAGACCTTGGGGGTCGGGATCATGGTGGCCGTGCTGTGGTATGGCGGGCGTCAGGTCCTCAGCCAGCAGGGCCTCTCACCGGAGGATTTCATCCGCTTTCTGGCCATCCTATTTGCCATTCTGGATCCGATCAAGAGTCTCGCGGGCCTGAATAACAGCATCCAGATTGCCTTGGCCTCAGGGATGCGTGTGTTCGAGGTGATCGATCATCCCATCTCCATCAAGGAAAAGCCGCATGCTCAGCGAAAGCTCTCCTTTGATCATGCCATCGAATACCAGAACGTTTACTTCAGATACGACGCCAACACAAAGTGGATCCTGCAGGATATGTCTTTTACCATCCGGAAGCGGCAAAAACTTGCACTGGTTGGGAGCAGTGGGGCAGGCAAGACCAGCATCGCGAATCTGTTGCCGCGGTTCTACGATGTCGAGAGGGGCCAGATCCTGATCGACGGAACGGATATTAGCGACCTGCACATCCCTAGCCTGCGCCGACTTGTAGGGGTCGTGAGCCAGGAGGTGACCCTATTCAACGACACGGTGGCCCGCAACATTGCCTATGGGCAAGGCGGTGTGTCGCACGAGCAGATCGTTGAGGCCGCACGGCTGGCAAATGCCCTCGAATTCATCGGGAATCTGACGGAAGGGTTCGATACGGTTATCGGAGAGCGAGGCTTGCGCCTATCAGGTGGTGAGCGACAGCGCATATCGATCGCCCGCGCGGTGCTGATGAACCCCCCGATTCTCATCTTTGATGAAGCCACCTCGTCGCTCGACTCCGAGTCTGAGCGCCTTATCCAGGATGCGATCGAGAGACTGCTGAAAGAGCGCACAGTACTGATGATTGCTCACCGGCTATCGACGGTTGTCAATTGCGACAGCATCCTCGTCATTGATGGCGGCCGGCTGACCGATGTGGGCACCCACCAAGAACTGCTGGAGAGGTCGGCGCGGTATCAGCAGTTCTGTCGATTGCAGTTTGCCGACTCACTGCACAGCTCACCAGGACCTGTAAAGGTTGCCGAATGAAGTTCCTGAAGTGGCTGGGGCAGGGCACGAAGGTGCCGGCCTTCAAGTTCCTGAAGTGGCTGGAACACGGCATGAAGCGGCCGGCCTTCATGCTGCTCAAAATCTTCCTCAGCAAAGGGCGCGCCGGGGCGGTGGCCAGTGACCCGCTGCGCCTGACACGCGTGCTCTTCATCAGGCCACAGAAGATCGGGGATCTGGTTGTGGCCCTGCCGGTTTTCGATGCCCTCAAGGCGGCCGGGGCGCATGTGGCGATCGATGTGCTGGTCTCCCCGCGGAGCTTGGGGATTCTGAAACGTGATCCGCGGTTTGATCGCGTGTTCATCTATCGCAAGCGGACGGCTCGGGATGTGCGGGAGATCCTGGCGATCCGCCGCCGCCACTACGACTGCGTTGTGGACATGATCGACGGCGATTCACTGACCGGTCTTCTGCTTTCGCAACTCTGCGCCGCTGGGAGACCGCGGATCGGCAGTAACAAGCAAGCGCACGCTGCCTACTACGATGCCGTCACCGTGGAGCGCGACGCCTCCGGTGCCCAAGGCCATGTCGTAGTGGCGGCGGAGGATGGCGCGGGGGTGGATCGTGCGTTGGAGGATCGCGCGGCGGAGGATGGCGCGGGGGTGGATCGTGCGTCGGAGGATCGCGCGGCGACGGATCGAATGGCGGGCCACAGCATCGAGCGCGGCCTGAACCTCCTCGATCTATTGGGAATCGACGGCACTGCGGCGGTTCGCTATGCATCACCCTATATCGAACAGGCGGCGTGGGGGAAGATCGACCGATCTTTTCCAGAGTCCCGTACCGGATCAACTGCGATGAGGATCGGCTGCAACCTATCTGCCGGCAACCCGACGCGCGTCTGGGCAGTTGCGCGTGCCCGGGAACTGATCGCACGGATCCTCTCGTTCCTGCCGGAGAGCCGGATCATCTTGCTGACCGCACCTGGCGACCGGGAGAGGGGTCGCGAGGCAAAAGCTGATTTCGATGATCGTGTGATCACAGCTTCCCCGGGACTGACGATCACGGAAGTTGCGGCCCTTATCTCGCGCCTGGATGTACTAATCTCACCGGACACTTCACTCGTGCATATCGCCCGCTCGTTTGAGGTACCGGTGGTCGGGATGTACCCTCGCCGGGCATGGAATCTCGCGCGCTGGCGGCCCTACGGACAAACTGGGGGCATAGTAATCTCGGGCAACGACGAGAACATCTTTGACATCACTGCAGAGCAGGTATTCGCCGTGTTCCAGGAGCTTATAGCCACACGGACCGCAGGGTCGCTGTGAGAGGAAACCGGTTCTTCTGTCGGTACAGCTAAAGGGCCAGGTTTCCTCTGGCCTTGGGTGACCCTCATCCCTCATAATGATTACACATAATGAAGAGCGTTTTGTCTTTGTAGCGGCTTAGTCCAACTATCGCTACAGACATAGCTGGCAGGGGATGCAAGCACAACCCACCACCTAACGGTGGGACTGCCTGTTCCACGATACCAGCAAGCAGACCCAGAAGATGGAGGCTCGTGTACAATGAGGCAGGCAGCAATCACCGCGATGTTACTTGTAGCCCTGGCAATCTGCGGCGCGCCGTCCTGGGCAGATAATGCCCCGGTCACAGAGCAGATGATCCGGGTGCGACTGTACGCAGCCGATCAGGAACTCTGCATTTCGCTGATCGATGCCGGCATGGACCTGTTGGCCCTCCGTCCGGGAGAGTGGGCTGACCTGTGGATCCCTGCAAGCAGGTTGGGCGAACTCGAGGCGCTGGGCTATCCACTCGAAATCATGCGCAATCCTCCGCGCCCCGTCCCCGGATACTTCCATCGCTATGCGGAAATGCTTACGATCCTTCAAGCATACGCTGCGGACTACCCAGGCATCACCTCTCTAGAGGATATCGGGGACGGCTGGGGAAAGATCTACAACGATCCGGATTACCCTGACTACGACGTCTGGGCCCTGAAGATCTCAGATAATGCGGAGCTGGACGAAGCCGAGCCGGTCATTCTCTACACCGGTGTTCACCACGCCCGCGAACCGGCGACCCTGGAGATCTGCCTGGCCATCGCCGACTTCCTCCTAACCAACTACGGATCCAATCCGGACGTCACGCGCTGGGTGGAGGATCACGAGACGTGGGTCGTTCCGCTCGTCAATCCCGACGGCCACTGGTGCTGCACTGACATGGACTGGACCATGTGGCGCAAGAATGCGCGCGATAATGACGGCGACGGTGCCCCCACACCGCCTGGGTGGTGGTATCCCGATGGCGTCGATCCCAACCGCAACTACGAC
This sequence comes from Candidatus Eiseniibacteriota bacterium, assembly GCA_023128935.1. GTDB lineage: Bacteria > Eisenbacteria > RBG-16-71-46 > CAIMUX01 > WJJG01 > DAOVQB01. Next base: position 4,273 of record JAGMDA010000450.1, read on the forward strand.
TGGGAATGGGGTGGGCAGGGCGCAAGCCACGACCCCACTAGCCAGACCTACTGCGGGCCCTACGCCTTTTCCGAGCCGGAGAACCAGGCGATGCGCGATTTCCACTACCGCGAGCTTCCCATCTTCACTGTAGACTACCATTCCTACGGCGAACTGGTGATGTGGTCCTACGGCTACAACATCTACGCCACCGCCCCCGATGATGCCACCCTTGCTGCTATCGGCGCGGAGATCGCATCGCACATTCCCGCCTGGGGGGGCGGCTACTATACTCCCCAGCAGGCCAGCCAACTCTATCCCGCCTCCGGCACCTCGGCCGACTGGGAGTATGGGGAGTTGAACGTCTTCAGCTACATCATTGAGGCTTGTACAGATTTCTACCCTAGTGAGAACGAACTGAACTTTGCCATCCAAGGCAATGTGCAGGGCGCTATCTGCCTCCAAGAGCGTGTGGATGGCCCCGGCGTGCGCGGCACCATCAGGGTGAACGGGGTGCCGGCGGAGGCGACGATCACAATTGTCGGGCTCGACGATCCGCCCTACAACATGCCGCGGCGTTCGCATGCCGGATTGGGCGACTACTACCGGATCCTATCCCCAGGAACCTACGATATCCGCTACCATGCCGAGGGGTGGGATCACATCCTGGTTGAGGATGTGGTTGTGCCCGAGGAAACCTTCGTATGCATCGACGTGAATTTCGGCATCTCGACTGCGCCTGATCTGGAAGCTGCAACCATTCCCGGCTTCAGCGTGTTCCCTAGCCCGGCCCAGTCGGGCAAGCCGATCGCCTTCCGCTTGCCCGTTCACCGCGACCAACTCGCGCTCTTGATCTACGATTTGCAGGGACGCCTCGTGGCCGACCTGAGCTGCGAAGCCCGCGGTGCATCCAGTTCCTACACGTGGAATGCAGCGGCTAGTCTTGGAGCGGGGTTGCGTGCGGGTGTCTACTATGCCCGGCTGAGGACAGAGACATCGGAGGCGGTCCGCCGCTTCGTGGTCATGGGGCACTAAAAGAGCCCGCGCAAGAATAACTTCCCATTTTCGGCGAGGACCGCACCGTCGAGGACGAGGCGTGGCGACGAAGGCGTAGCC
>JAGMDA010000451.1 GCA_023128935.1 Candidatus Eiseniibacteriota bacterium
CTCCGGCTGGGGGGGCGGCTGCCGGTGCCGCGGACGCTGCTGCGTCTTCTCCGGCCGCGGGGAAGGGTGCGGAGCTGCTTGTCTATGGTGAGATCGACCTCGACCAAGCCTGCGAGGATGGGGGCGCTGTTGATTCAGATGCGATGCCCGCGGGTGGGTTGGCCGATCCATCCCAGGCAACCCGCAAGGCCATCGATGCGGAGCAGTGGACCAGGGCACAGAAATGCGCGGAGGAATGGATCCGGCAGGATGCGCTGTCCATGGAGGCGGTGGAGAAATTGATTGAGATCTCCGAGGTCCTCCAGGACAATCCCAAAATCGTGCGAGGGTTGATCCTGCACGGAGATCTGTGCATTCGTGATGGCAATTTGCAAGAGGCGTTGCCGGTCTTTAAGCGGGTGTTGGAGATTGACCCGGAGAACACAACTGCGCAGCGGAGAATGAAGCGCTTCCGGGAGCTCGGGCTCGACAGCGCGCAGGCCGCTGCAGCCTCGCAGGCCGCCAGCGACTCGAAACCGACTGCGCCAGGGGCTGACAACCCAGGCCTGGTCCAGCAAGTGCTGGAGGCGAGCGATGCTGTGGTCGCTGTCCGCGATGTGAGTATGGACGGAGACAAGGAACAGCAGGGCTGGATGGACATCGGAGCGCTCCTCGAGGAATTCCACGAGGGTCTCAGGGGGCAAGTCGATAGCAACGACGCTCAGGCCCACTATGATCTAGGGGTCTCTCACATGGAGATGGGGCTCTTTGAGGAAGCGATCGACAAGTTCGATGAAGCCCTGGGGTGTGGGGATGTGCCCTCGGCGTTCTGCTTGCGAATACGCGAGTTGCGTGCCAAGTGCTTCTCGAAACTCGAGCGTCACCGCGAGGCAATACACGAACTCCAGCTGGTACTGGAGTCATTGAAGGTGAGCCCCGGAGAAAGTGCGGGGCTGCGCTACATGCTCGCAGTTGAGTATCATTCCGTGGGAGAGCTGAACGCAGCGAAGGAGTGCCTCTGTGAGGTGCTGCAAGCCAAACCCGATCTCAAGGAAGCTGCTCAGCTACTCTCATCAATGGAAGATGAAGTCGCCTAGGTGCCTGCCGCGCCCAACCTCTTTCTGCCTGCTTGCCATGATCCTCTGTGTCCTCAGCCTTCCGATTCCTGCTGACGAAACGCTACCCCCCCAGCAGTTCCATGCAGATCCTGATACCTTCGCTCCCGGAGACAGCACGGCGGTCGCGGTCGCATCCGCCGCTGATTCACTGGTTGCACAGATACGTCAGCTGCACTGGTGGGAGCCTGATTGGCTGCTTGGTTGTCTGGGGCCTGGGTCGGGCGAACGGCTGCTGACGCGGGAGATCCTCTACCGCTCGTCCGCGATGCTGTTCTCAGACGCCCTAGGGCGCGATTCGAGGCTGTACATCTTTTCCTCGGGCAGCCACGGTGCCTGGGAGTTGCCCTGCCTGCTTGGTCCCGGGGTTGACCGTTTTTCCCTCTGGTTCGATGGGGCCAGCACAGTCGGACCGGCCATCCCCGAGGCCCATTGCCAGACCCTGAGTCCGCTGTTGCTCGAACAGGCCTGGCTCGTGGCCCCCGATGCCTTTCTCGATCCCCTTGCCGCCGGGGGAGACGGGATGCTCTGGACCTCGCAGCGACAGCACCGCTGGGAAGATGTGCCCAGTGCGATACGTTTGACGGAAGGCCGTTCGGGTTCTTCCACTGAGGATATCATGCTGGGCCGTCAAGTGAGGGCTTGGAGGGTTTTGGGTTCCTACGCGCACTCGCATACCGATGGCCGGCAGCAATACCCGAACGGCAGGCAGCGATACGAGGAAGGCCGGTTCCAGAACCTGCTGCTGCAGGTGGATCGGGCGGCCCCCTGCGGCACATTTCGTCTGGTGGGCGCCGACCGCGCTGGAAGGTATCACCTGTACGGTGGGCGGAGGCTGAGCTGGGAGTCCAGCCAGCTCTCAGGGGGCTCCCAGCTGCGCCTTGGCAAGTCCCTCCGGGGTCAGATGCGACTCACACAACGCTATGATCGATTGCAATGGCGAGGGGATGGCGACGCGGAGATGAGGCGGACAAAATCCACTGCAGCGACCCTTCAAGGGTCGGCGGGGTGGGGGGCTATGACGCTCCTGATGAGTGCCGGAATTGACCACACCTCGCTGTTCCTGGGTGGTGAAGCCCGCGAGGACACCGATTGGACGGCAATTGGCACGGGAATTGCTCTTGGTGCGAAGTTGGATGGTGGGCAGTCGGCCGGTATGGTTACCCTCGGCTACGCGGATCCCTGGTGGCATGGGGGGCACCTTCGAGGCCACCTGGCAGCCTCACTCCAGCCCTGCCCCCGCCTGGGTATGGTACTCGAGGCGTGGACCGCGGCGACAACGGTCTTCATCCCTCGCTTGGAGCCTGATCCCCAGGCGCTTCTGGAGGAGGGCCTTCATCTGACAGGCGGCGCGGAGCCCAGTGGCAAGGATCCGGTGCGCCGGCTATGGCACGGCGAGATCCGGATGCAAACCAAACTCTCGAACGTGGATCTTTCCTGTGGTGTCTTGGTCAGACGGATTACAGACGGTTTGGGCCTGGAGCCCGAGCATGCACAGCTGCTGCGTCCGGAAGCGCGCACAGACATTGCGCTCGACGGCATTTTATCGGACGCGACGCTGACGGGGGCCTATGGTAGCGGTCGCATCCAGCTCCCTCTCGGCGCGGCTATCCTGGGTGATCTGACTACCATGCTTTACCCACTGGTGGACGAGCTGCCTGTACTGGTGCCGCCCTATCATGGGCGTGGTGTCTTTCTGATCGGCGGGCGGCTCTTCAAGGGGGATCTTGGCTGGCAGCTCCGTCTGCTCTGCGATTTCCAGGGGAGATGGTGCACTCCCGAGGGCCAGCTCCCCGCGAGCGTGCGCTTCAACGGAGAGATCCACGGCACCTTTGGGGATGCGCATTTTTTCCTGATCCTGCGCAATCTAGCGAACAGCTGGGATGAGTCGGCTACCTACGATGAGGCTTGGGGATCACTTCCCTTCCGCAGCTCGCAGACGGGCGTGGAATGGCACTTCAGGGACTAAGTGCCTCACGATGAACGCCGGCCTTGGAATGACGGAGGTGCGCACGTGTTCTTCACGCCGGCCGAGCGCCGTTTGTTGGCTTTCCTGGCGTTGCTACTGAGCGGTGGTTTTGTGCTGACCGGCTTGCGCCAGGTGGGCATCCTGCATTCCCCTCCTTCAACACGCACTTTGCACCGGGCATCGACGCTGGAGTCGCCAGATAGGCACCCGCGCATCCGGGCAGTGGCGAGTTCACCGTTCACGGACGGCCATTTGGATCTGAACTTGGCCGATAGTCTGGACCTGATGGCGCTGCCGGGTGTGGGGCCCGTTCTAGCCGGGCGCATTTTGGCTCTGCGGCGCCAGCGCAGTGGTTTTCGCACGGTGGATGAGCTGCTCGATGTAAAAGGCATCGGTAGAAAGCGTCTGGCCAGCCTCAGCCAGTATTTGAAGGTGAAGTAGGCATTGCATTGCGCAAGAGCCCGGCTCGGAATGCTCCTAAATGCACGCCTGCCCAGGTCGGCTGCTGTTACCGCCGGCGTTCTCCGGACATACGTAACATCTGAAAAGACCAGCGCTAAAGGTTCTTTCCGCAAGGTGCTCCGCACGCGGGACCCATGGCATGGGATCTGCCCATGGGGCACTAAGCTCGGGGCGCATTCTCCGTGGGGAGGACTAGTGTGAAGTCTGATCTGTGTGCCAGGATGGTCGAGCAGGGCCTTATAACTGAGGCCGACCTGAAGATAGCTCACAAGACTGAGCACTCCCAAGGCGGCGATGCAGTTGCCCACCTCGTCAAGATGGGTGTCGTCAAGGAAGATGAACTGCTCTGTTTCCTAGGTGAGCATTTCGGCACCCCGAGTGTCAACCTCGACACCACAGAGGTGGATCCCGAGGCCGTGCGGCTCGTACCCTCCGACATGGCCACCAGGTTTAGCCTTATCCCGTTCAATCGGATGGGCAAGCAGCTGATGGTGGCCATGGTCAACCCGGCCAACTTCTTCGCCATCGATGATGTTCAGTTCCGGACCAACCTGCAGGTCGAACCGTTCGTCACTACCGACGATCAGATCAAACGCGCCATCGACAAGTACTATGACTCCGCCCTTTCCATGCAAGAGGTCATGGAGTCGATGGATGATCTGGAGGTCGTTGAGTCGGAGGAGGAAGATCCAGACGTCGCGGACATGGAGGGCGCGGACCAAGCACCGGTTGTGAAGTTCGTCAACTCGATGCTCGGTCAGGCCGTGAGCGAGGAGGCCAGCGATATCCATGTGGAGTGTTACGAGAAGAGTATGCGCGTGCGCTTTCGCATTGACGGCACGCTTTATGAGCGCATGAGCCCGCCGAATAGACTCAAGCGGGCGATCATATCGCGGCTCAAGATCATGTCCGATTTGGACATCGCTGAACGACGGGTACCCCAGGACGGCCGGATCAAGGTCCGCATCGGCAAGAAGATGATCGACCTGCGCGTCTCGACGCTGCCCTGTATCTTCGGCGAAAAAGTGGTGCTCCGTATCCTTGACAGGGACAACCTGACGCTCGATCTGACCCAATCGGGGTTCCAGCCGCAAGCGCTCGAGGAGTTTCAAAAGGCCATTG
>JAGMDA010000452.1 GCA_023128935.1 Candidatus Eiseniibacteriota bacterium
CAACAGGTGTGGCCGCGCCTCTCGAGCGCCTTCGCCATGGCGATCGCATACCAGGCCACAGCATTCCAGAACCTGAGCAAAACCAGATGCAGAATGCGCAGCTGCTCGGATTTCATGACGCCCCCGATTCGCCGGACCCTGCTTCACACTCCGCTCTGTCGATGGCCTGCAGGAGATCTGGCAACCGCTTGTTCATGGCACGCTCTCCCGCCGCGATCAGCCTGTCTGCATTGTCGAGGTCGAAGAAGTGAAACGGTGCCATGTCTGGTTCGAGGAATACGGATGCCTTGGAAGAGGCTTGGCGCACAAGTTCGAGCTGTATCACCTGGGAGATCTGACCGAGCAACTGTAGGGCGTGCTTCGGCGGTTTGGGATGGCGGGCCTTGCGGTTGACGCTTACCGCAAGGACCGGGCAGGTGTCCGGACCACACAGATCGAGAAGGGTGTCGATCGGCAGCGGTTCGACCACCCCCCCGTCGACAAGAATGTGTCCTTCCCATTCCACTGGTCGGTAGAACTCCGGAATCGCGCAACTGGCCTCAACCGCGATAACCACCGGTCCGGAGCGAAACACCTTCTTCGATTGCATCGTTATGTCCGTGGCCACTACCGCGCAGGGGATACGCAGATCCTCGAAGCGCAGATCCCCGATGCGTCTGCGCACGAACTCGCCGAGCTTCTCGGTCGAGAGGATACCCAGCAGATGGGGCTTGAAGTCGATGATGCGCTGCCATCCAATCTCGCGGGCCTCGCGCTCGAGATCGAGGATCGGGTAGCCAGCAGCCGTAAGGACGGCGATCAGCGCTCCCCCGCTGGTTCCGGCGATGGCTCGCAGGCCGATCCCTTCTCGCTCGAGGACCTTCAACACGCCCACGTGAGCGATCGTGCGCGCCGCACCGCCGCTGAGGGCCAGTGCAACCCTCCCCCGCGCCCCATCTCCCTGCGCCATGGCCCCTCCGAAACCATCGACTCGCTTCATTCCCCGGAGCTGACAACTAACACGCCACGGGGGAAAGCCACAAGCGTATGCTCAGACGCGCCGCGCGCAGAAGCCCGCGCAGACTCGGAACCGGGCGAGGTCTCGAGGGGTGGGCACCAGGGGACAGGATGGGGAGATCAAGCCGCCAATTTCCTTTTGACAACCCCCCAACCGCTGCCCAAGATGGCGGGCACCTTCGCACTTGTGAAGGTTGCACCCAGGCGTGCCCGCCAAGACCGGGAAATAGTGGCATCCGGGCAAAAACCACCGGGTCAAGGGAGCTAGAATGAGAACTACCGCATGCATTACGCTTGCATCCGCACTTGTCCTGGCCCTGGCAACCAAGGGCTCCTCAACGACAGATGTGCTCGCAGGCACTGAACCCGTCGCCAAGGGCTACCGGGTCATCAAACCGTCGAACGCAATCGTCATTAATGGCCAACAGGTTGAGTTCTACTCCTTCTGGGGCAAGGACAGCACGGATCTTGAGGTCTGGGCAGACGTGAGCCTCCTGGATGCCACTGTCGCCGAACCCCTAGCCGGTAGTTACCTTGGGGACAGTTCGGTCGTCGAGGGCGACTCGCTTCACCTCTGGCCTTGCTACCGGTTCGCGTGGACGATCTCTGAGTCCAACGATCGGGAAGACAACGCGGTGATTTCCGTTCCGATCACCGCGTTCAACCCCGCAACGGGAGAGAGCACAACGGATGAGGCCCTCACCTTTTGTCTCCTAAACCATCCGCCGTCACACAGGCAAACCAACGTGATCGGGGATTCCCTGCGCTTCAGCAACCGCGACGGCAAGCTGCTGTATCGAGTGCGTGACGGGGATTCCCTACATATCGAGACCGCCTGGGATTTCACGACCGCGCCCCTGATGCTCGCGGCCGATTTCTCTTTCATCGACAAGAACTTCGATCCCAGCAACGTTTTCTACTGGGGACCGAACGATGCAGCCTCAGACTCCGTCGTCTTCTCCATTTGGTATGAGCTCTCCGAGGACGCTTATGGCGACAGCAAATACCCGCTGCCGATCAAGATTTTCGGATACGATGGCGCCTGCGGCTGGGATTCGGTGACCATCGAGATTGAGGTTGATAACACGGGCCCCGCGGGCGCGCCCGTCTTTCATGACCTGCGAGACACGACCGTGACCGAAGCGGAACTCTACATCTCCGGCCGCGCCCCGGACGAGTCCCACGACATCCTGGTTACCTTGAATGGTGACACTGATTTCGTGTTCGATGCTTTTCCCCTGGGCGATTCGCTTGTCTTCGAAGGGACGATAACGCTCCAGGAGGGAACCAATCGGATCGTCGCCTGCGGTAGGGACGTGGTGGGCAACCGCAGCGACTTATCGGAGGAAATCCAACTTGACCTGCAGAACGTGCCGGTATTCAAGCGCACCATTGTCATCACCCCCGACTCACTCTCGTCAGACGAGGGCGGCTTGGTCAGTGTAGCTAATGGCCAGCGGATACAGTTCTTTTCCTATTGGGACAGCCGGGTCCAATACAATGTCTACGCGGATTTCAGCCTTCTGGATACAGAGGGCCCCTCACAGCGGCTGGGAACGCCTTGTGAGGATCTGGTAGTACAGGAAGGGGGAACATCGGAGACCTGGTACGGCTATCAGTTTGAGTACACGATCTCAGAATTAAACCAAACCGCCGATGACGATGAGATTCCCGTGCTGCTAACCGCCCAGGACCCCACAACTGGATATGAAACAACGAGCACAGCGCTCGCTTTTTGTCTTTCCAACCACCCGCCCCGGCATCTGTGGACGCAGATGGAGGGTGATAGCGCGCGCTATATCAATCGCAACGGCAATTGGCTCTTCCGCGTGCGCAACAGCGGCACGTTCACTGTCTACACAAGCTGGTTCTGCGACACGTCACTCTACATCGATATGGACCTCTCTAACGTCGACTACACCTTCATGCCGGGATCCAGCCATCTGAACAAGTGGAAGATCGACTCACTGAGCACCGACTCGACCCGAACCTATGGCATGACCTACCGGTTCGGCTTGGACGCGTGCTGCGTAGAGGGGAAAGATCCTTATCCCCTGCCGGTCTATATCTTCGTGAAGAAGGATCACAGCTGCGGCTGGGACACGACCGTTGTACTGCTCGAAATGGACAACGAGGGTCCCGCCGGAGCCCCCACATTCGACCAAGAACCGGTGGATCAGACAATCTCTGGGGAGGTCGTGGTCTCCGGCCTGGCCCCCGAGGGCTCGATCAAGCTGCTCTTGGACATCGAACATGTCGATGTCGACAGTGTTACCATCGCGACGCTGCCGGTGGATACAACGCTCGTATTCTCTGGAACGATACCGGTCCTTCCGGGGAAAAACCTGTTCGTGGCATATGGTGTGGATGTGGTAGGAAACCAGTCCGCCGCATCTGTCGAATATGAGGTCCAGTGCATCTCGCAACAGATCATTACGATTCCCAAGCCATTCCGCCCCGGCGACGAATTCGTCTTCGAGAATCCGGCAGGCTGGTCGAGTTTGCGCCTTGAGCTATACAACTTGGAAGGCGATCGCATCCGATCCTGGTCATGCGGCTCAGGAGAGCAGGCGGCTTTCTGGAGTAAACGCATTACATGGGACGGCCGGAACAGCAGGGGGGAGACCGTGCACCAAGGACCCTACTTGGTCCGGTTGCACAGCACTGATACTTCAAGGCGCTCGCGCGAGGAGGTCAGGGCTTTTGTGTTCAAGAAGTAGTGCACCACGGGCCTCGCAGGTAGGGGCTGCGGGCAAGATGTCAGAGGGAAACACCCTGGCAACCGGAAACAGTAGTCTCACACGCGAGCCGGAGGTTTGATAATGCAAGTCCGAGACGCCACGCTGCCGTCAGCGACCAATGCAATGCACAGAGCTTGCCCTGGATGGCTTCTGCTCATCGCAGCCGCTACAGCGGTGATGACTCTGGCCTCAGGATTCGCTGGGACCGCGTCGAGTGACAGTGGCGCGCAAACCGGGGCTTTCGCGAATCTCGAACCCGGGGGACGGGGCACGGGATTGGCCGGTGCCTTGGGTCCTATTGTGGATAGTCCTACCGCGCTACACTGGAACCCGGTACGCCTTCTACACGTTACCAGACCAGAGATCGAGGTCACCTATGCCGACCTCTTCGGTCTGGGGCTGGTGCGCCACACCGGTGTATTCCTCGCCTGCCCCCGCTATAGCCAGGACATCTCCTGGAAGGATGGCAAGATCACGGTCGCGCCCGGAGCACCCACTAGCGCGTGGGGGCTTGGCATCCAATCCACCATGGTCGACCTGGACCCGGAGTCCTACACCGAGCATGATCTGGCGCTCGGATTTGCAGCTAGGGGCAGATGGGGTCTATCCATCGGTGTCGTCGGACACCTGTTACTTGTCCGGAGTGATGTGGACCAGACGGAGGCCGACGGGTATGCATTCGATTTGGCGCTTAGTAGCTCGATGGCGGCGGATCTGGAGGCTTCGCTCGTTCTACGATCCATCTTCTCGGGCTTGAACTGGGAAGACTCGGACCGTGAAACACTCGCCCAACGGGCGCATATGGGGTTGGGCTATGCGCCTTTTGCCACCGTTCGTCTGCCGCTTGAGGCGATCTGGGATCTGGAACGGGGGAGATGCACTCAGGTAGCCGGCGCTGTTGAGTGGTTTCCCGCCAGCCAAGCGCTGACCCTGCGCGGGGGACTGCGCTGGCGCGACGATGGCAGTGAGTCCCAGCTCTTTCCCGCCACTGGCTTGGGACTTGCCTGGAAGCAAATTGCTTTCAACTATGGATTCACTGTGGGTCGCGAAGAGCTGGGCGATACTCATCGTCTCGATCTTCGCTATCGCTTCTAGCTAGAAGCCCGCAAGGCTGGAAAACGCAAGCCGATGGTCCGCAGAGCCAAACACATAGGTCTCTATGGGGTGGAGCAGTGGGGTGCCGGCTTCTTTGCCATCGGCCCAACTGGACACCTGCATATCCACCCCTTCCGGGATGACCGCTCTGTCGACCTCGTTGACGTAGTCCAGCGGAGTGCAGAGCAAGGTCTGATCCCTCCCCTTCTGGTGCGCTTCCCCCAAGTGCTACAGACGCAACTTGAACACTTATACAACTGCTTTGACGAGGCAATGTCGGAGTTCGACTACCGGGGCCACTACCGCAGCGTGTTCCCGCTCAAGGTCAACCCCATGAAGCCGGTGGTGGAGCAACTCATCCGCGCCTCGCGATCCGGTGCCTTCGGGCTGGAGGTGGGCAGCAAGGGGGAGCTGGCTATCGCCCTGGCCCTGCAGCTTCCCAAAGACTCGTGGATCTGTGTAAATGGATTCAAGGACCAGCAGATCATCAAGATGGTCACGGCAGCATCGGGGAGAGACCCGCAGATGATCCTGATCGTGGAGCAACTCAGGGAGATCCCCATACTGGCGCGCGAGGCGCGTATGCAGGGTCGCTGCCCTCTACTCGGCTTGCGGTGCCGCCTGAACAGCCGCGGAAGCGGCCACTGGGAGGCCTCTGGTGGAGAGAGCTCGAAGTTCGGCCTAGGCTCGTCGGAGCTTCTTTGTGCCGTGGATACTCTGCAGGCCAGGGGGCTACTGGATCGCCTGCAAATCCTGCACTACCACATCGGCTCGCAGATTACCAGCGCACGGCGAATCAAGGACGCCGTTAAGGAAGCGGCTCGCATTTATGCCCGGCTCCGCCGTCGTGGAGTACCCCTTACCACACTCAATGTTGGCGGCGGGCTCGGCATCGATTATGATGGAAGTAGGACGCCATCAGATAGCAGCGTGAACTACACAACCCTGGAGTTTGCCAATAACATTGTTTATACGGTCCGGGAGATCTGTGGAGAAGAAAATGTGCCGCTCCCCAATCTCGTCTCCGAGAGCGGGCGGGCTCTGACTGCCCACCATTCCCTCCTTATCACGAACTGTGAAAGTCGAGAAAGCGATGTGCCGGTCAACTACGTCCCGGCTATCACCACGCGCGCCGGCGGATCAGCCACGGTGATGAAGGGGGCCACTAGGGAACAATCTGCTCCTGCTCAGATCGCCGAGATGGAAGCTATCGCGCAGGAGATCTCGGTCAAGAACTTCCGCGAGTATTACCATGATGCAGTTGCAACCCGCGGAGAGATCCTCACCCTCTTCGACCTCGGATACCTCTCGCTCGAAGAGAAGGCCCTCGCGGAGCAGCATTTCTATCAGATCTGCCGGCAAACCTTGACATTCGCCCGCCAAACCGGTTTCACCTCGGATGAGTTCAGGGTTCTGGAGAAGGCCTTCCGCACGAAGTACGTGACCAATTTCAGCGTCTTCCGTTCGGTGCCGGATGCTTGGGCGGTTGGCCACCTCTTCCCCATTCTACCGATCCACCGCCTTGGTGAATTCCCGAGCGAGAAGGGCATCCTGGTGGATCTGACCTGCGATTCCGACGGGGTCATCGACTCCTTCGTGGACGTACGCGATGTAAAGGAGATGCTGGAACTGCACGCGGGGACAAATGGGCATCCCTACCTACTGGCGATCTGCCTGCTGGGAGCCTACCAGGACATCATGGGCGATCATCACAATCTCTTCGGGAAACCCGCGGAGCTGGCAGCAACTTACACAGAGGGAGGATTTGAGATCGATGTGATCTCGCGAGGGGAGACAATCAGGGAGATAGCTCACCTCGCAGGATACGACCCGGAGCGATTGCAGCACGCCTTCGCGAAACGGCACCATCAGGCAAGCGCTGAGAACTCTGACGCGCTGGCATACTACACAGCGCTCTGGAGAAGTCCCTCGTACCTCGAAGGCGATCCGGAGTCATTCAAGAATCTCCCGTAGGAATGCCTGCGAGAATTCATTGCCCTTGGACGGGGCAGGGGATCACGAACCGGTCGGACAGCTTGACAGCCCCCCCGACGGGTTGTAGATTGCCCCCTTCAGGCACCTGAGGTACAGGGATGTCCGCAGGCCAGGAACAGGGAGGAAAGGGCCATGGCTCTCAAGATCAATGAGGACTGCATATCCTGTGGTGCCTGCGAGGCCGAGTGTCCCAATGAAGCCATTAGCCAGGGCGATGAGACTTTCGTGATCGATTCGGAGCTGTGCACCGAGTGCGTCGGGTTTTTCGATGAGGAGCAGTGCGCGGCCGTCTGTCCCTCTGATGCCATCCATCTCAATCCGGATCACCAGGAGACCGAGGCGGATCTGCTTGCCAAGGCAAGGCGGATCCACCCGGACAAGGACTTCAGCGGCGACTTTCCCTCCAAATTCCGCAGTTAGGGCTCGCGCAAGAATCACGGCGTTGTCTCACTGGATGGATGCATGCAAGCGTGGCAGGTTCGGGTTCAGCGCCAGCGATGCGTGGGGAAATGGGTCATCAGAAACGTAGATTGTACGAGGCCTTCAGGAATAGATCCCGCTGGATAATTCGATAGCGCTCCGCTTGGCCGGGCGGACTCTCCACAGCGCCCGACGGCTCTCCACCCAGCTGCGTCAACTCATGGATTGATCCATAGCCCACATGGAACACCGTGCCTGGGACGGTAGTGAAAGAGGCTAGCAGATCAGTTGTCACCACTCCGGCTGCGTCATCCCACGCAACCACCGCACGGAGATAGAGGCACCGCCATGGCTGGTAGAGGAGTCTCCCCCGCATCAGGCTGATCGTGTAGAGGGGCTTTCCGCGCGCGCGTTCGTGGAAACCCTCCCTGAGATAGCGTAGATCAGCTGAGAGATTCCCCCAAGGCTGAACCCCCAGCTCGATCAATGGGCCCCGGCGCGTGCCCGGCAATGGATGGGCCGGGTCGTAGTACGTGGCATGCCGCCAGTTCCACGACGCAAGCAAGCGCACAGAGGAAATCGCCTGAGTCCCCGCCGAGATTTTCCATCCCCCTTGGTCAAACCAGGCGCCTTGATACTGCTCACGGCCAGCGGTCCGTGTCGCCTGCAACCAGCTCTGGCCAGTCATTTCGAAGCCGATCGACAGGTGCATCTCCCTGTCGGTCTCTCGTCCCCTCCAGCTCCAGAGTGTCCGCTGGCGGACAGCAGGGCGAATGCAATTCAACCAGCGTGAGCCAGGGTAGACCTTCAAGGCGTAGTGCACCGATGCCCTATGTGTGCCGGAGCGCTTCAGAAACCCGGTCTCAAGCCTGAAGCGGGGGCTCGCACCGGCATAGGCAGCTTCCAGATCATAACGCTTTTCGCGACGATCCAGGACCGCGCTGCAGGAGTATCCCCATGGGTCAGGGCAAGCCTCGTGCGCTGCCGCGCATCCCACGCTGCGGGTGTGGCTGAACAGCACGTGCGTGGCCAGACGGCTCACAGGGGTCAGGATCAGATCGGCGTCGCATCCCACTACACGGTTGTGAGACGTTCCGGAAGTCAGATTGCTCCCATAGGCACCCAGGGTAGAGTTGCCCGGAAGATCGATCCGATAGCGCAGGAGTGCCGCCCGCGCACGCTGCCCGTTGTCCCCCGCGCCGCCCTCCCAGCGGTTGAGACCACCCACCCGATCAACAACCGCAAGCACGCCAATGGAGTGCCCCCTTGCCAGGCTTCCTGTGAGCTTAGCGCCCAGGTGCGGGCTTTGGATCGTGCGGCTGTGAAAGACCTCCACCACGGCGTGGCCTTCGGCAGCCAGGCTGAAGATATCTTGCCCCTCAAGAAAGAAGGGACGCTTCTCCGGGTAGTAGACGGGGAAGCGCCTGTTCACCTCCACCTGCGCGACAGCGGCCTCGACGTGGCTGAAGTCCGGTTGCCAGGCTAGACTGAGGGTCAGATCGTGGGTCATTCCAAACCTGCAGCTGAGACTCAACTCGGGCCGCAAGGATCCGCCCTCCATCCGATCCTCACGGCGCTCGCTGTGGGCCGAGGCGATCCACGCAGGCACGACTTCGGCGATCCGACCAGGACTAGCCCCTTCAAACAGGACTGGGGTTCCGCAGGCCTGCCAACCTTGTTGGCTCAGATCAATCCCTGGCAGGAAGGCCTTCTCCCCCGTCCGGCTGATATGGCGAAGTGCAATGAGACTCATCGTGATCCGCTCCCCCCCCTGGAAGCGCAGGCTCTGGAACGGGATCGACATTTCCGCTGACCAGCCACCTGCGTCCCGGGAAGCAGCCGATGAGAAAATATAGTCCACATTGGGATCGTCCCCCTGATCGGTCTGCATCGCATCCATCTGGCTTCCGTGAGGATTGACGAACAGCTCAGCCGCTCCGCGGATCGCCCCCGAACCGTTCAGAATCAAGCCGACCCAATCCCCATCGAAAGCCGCATCACGCGGCGCCAGCCGACTCCGGATGCGATCGGGTTGGGCGTCATGACAGCGAAAGGCGATATAGATATGTTCCATGTC
>JAGMDA010000453.1 GCA_023128935.1 Candidatus Eiseniibacteriota bacterium
CGCTCTGGATAGTGGCTGGCGTCGTCGCGGCAGTGATTCTTATGACGAGCCTACTTACACTGTCCAAAAAGAAATCAGCACTACCTGCCGCCATTGACTGGAAACGGATCACGTTCTTCAGCAATGCCTCGTCAGCCGCCATCTCTCCAAACGGAATGCATATTGCATACGTTCGTGGAAGAGGTCCGGAGCAAAGGCGGGTGATGGTCCAGGATCTATCCGGCGGACAACCCATGCAGCTCTTTGAGGATCAGGCCGTGACGGATCTCCGGTGGGCGCCAGACGGCAGTGAACTCCTGTTCAAGGCCGGGAATGATTCGGTCTGGGGTGCATGCCTTGTGCCGCGGCATGGAGGTACATTCCGCCGGTATCCCTTTGGGGGCGTATCCGGCTCCTACTCACTTGCGTGGTCTCCCGATGGTTCCCTGTTTGCGGTCGCCACTCCACGCAAGAAGATCCGCTTCGCTGACAGAGAGTCGGGCGAGTTCTCCCCTGCCTCTGTGGACGTACCTTTTGAACGCATGGACTGCCTCGACTGGTCGCCGAACGGGGATCTGATGTTGTTCAGGACGCCCAGTCCTGGTGATCTGGCTATCTGGACTGTCCGTGTGGATGGAAGGATCCTGACCAGAGCGATCGCTGCTGAGGTCTCCGCGCCCCGCTGGTCACCGCAGGGCGATGCTATCTATTACCTGCAGAAAAGGGGAGAGGTCGAAGACCTCATGAAACTCCCGGTGGACCCCCATCTCGGAACACCTCTTGGCAAACCAATGCTCGTGCTCGCAGGACTGCAGACAGATGGGTTCATCTCTCTATCCAACGATGCCAAGCGGCTGTTGTTTGTGAAGGACCTGTCACCGGCGAACCTGTGGCTGGTGGATCTAAAGAGTTCCCCGGGCAAGTGCGGCGTCAAGACAAAACAACTCACGAGCGGCACTGCCGAGATTCTCTCGCCTTCCATCTCTCCAGACGGTCGTCGCGTCGCATTTGCCGTGTCATCCGGGGTGGAACAACACATCTTCACCATGCCAATTGAGGGAGGCGATCGGAAACAGCTCACCCAGACTCACAGACAGAATCGCTGCCCAGCCTGGTCTCCCAACGGAAGGCAGATTGCCTTCTCGGTCTTTGATGGGGAGGCATACCGGGTGGCGATAATCAATGCCAACGGCGGCATCCAGCGCACATTCAGCAGCAGCAACCCAGCAGGACCTCTTACCTGGTCGCCTGGCGCAAGGGTACTGTATCAGCAGACCGAGAATCGAGGTTATCGCATTCTGGATCCAAGGACTGGGCAAGAGACGCCTTTGGTGCCGAACGATTCTTTGGGTGGCATGTTTGACGCCCAGTATTGTCCTCATGGGCACAGGGTAGCTGTTGATTGGAACCGCTTTGTCATCGACACGCACGGCAAGTGGGTAAACGCTGGGGGGCTGTGGGTTATCTCTTTGGGGAATGCCTCCCAGTCGCTACTGAGCCGAGGACGGTTCTTCTATCTCTTCGGATGGTCCGCGGATGGCGATTGGATCTATACCCGGGGCAAGGAGAAGCCATTAATCTGCCGCGTTCCGGCAACTGGCGGCGAGATCGATACCGTCGTCACGCTACCGTTCGACGATGTCGCCTCTATCGCCATGACTTCAGATGGAAGGAGATTCGTCTGTGCAGTTGGCGAACAGCAGTCCGACATCTGGTTAGTGGAGAACTTCGATTCGGATCAGCAGTGAACGAGTCCGGGATGTTCATGTGAATCCCGAACCCCGCGCTTGGAAAGGGAGGACGTCGATCCGGATCAGTAGCGAACGAGTCCGGGATGTTCATGTGAATCCCGAACCCGCGCTTGGAAAGGGAACGATGATAAACCTGCGCAGCTCATTGTGCGTTTTCCTCTGTCTCGCCGCGGTCTTCTGCGGGGGTTGCGCTCTAACAAGGATGATGGGCAAGATCATCCCGAATGGAGACAGCAAAGCCGAAGCCGATACGAGTCCCCCTGCCAACATTGTGATGACCCCCAAGGCCGCCGAGGCTCCAGAGATGCGCTACAGGGAAGTCACTAGATACAAAGAAGTGACAAAACAGATAGAAACAACCTGCGAGGGTCATCGGTGGGTCCCGGGAGAGATCGATGTCGCGGAGTATAGCCGGATAGCCGTGTACCCATTGGAGGTCCGTGGATTCAATAGCGACCTGGCACTCTACTGGAGTGAGGTGATCGAGAATTGGCTCGTCGGTACGAATCGCTTCTCGGTTGTCACGCGCTCGGAGCTGGAGAGCGTGTTCGGTTCCCACAGGCTGGGGCGGGGTGAGCCAATGGATCCGGAGATCATGGCTGTGCTCC
>JAGMDA010000454.1 GCA_023128935.1 Candidatus Eiseniibacteriota bacterium
ACGCGGCTTTTAAGCACCATCGACAATTGTAAACGGTCAGTAAACCTCACCGGCCAGAACCGGCCAGATCGGCCCTGGATTGATGCAAAGGCGCGTGAAATACGCGCAGGGCAGCTCCAGCTCATCCTCCACGAGCAGCTTTGAGATCGAGTAGCTCGCGCAGGCAGGGTTCGAGCGCCTCGGGCTTGTGCACGAAGCGGGTGGGACCCAGGGCCAGGAGCTCCTCTTCAGGAAGTAGTCCCCAACCCACAGCGCACGAGTGGATGCCGGCAGCCCGAGCTGCTTCGATGTCCAGCCTGCTGTCTCCCACCATGACGCACCGCTCACGAGGAATGCGGAGCTGCCGGGCTGCATGCAGCAGCGGCTCGGGATCAGGTTTCCTCGTGGGGAGCGTGTCTCCCCCGAGGACGACGGCGAAGGGATCCACCATTCCCAAGCGGGCGAGGATTTGACGCGTGAAGCGTTCCTGCTTGTTGCTCACTATGCCCAGTCCGTGACCCTCGCGCGTCAAGCGCCTGCAGAGCGATTCAATGCCTGGGTAGGGGCGCGTGTGTACGATCAGAAATGCTGCGTACTCCTTGCGGAATAGCGCAACGGCATGCTCGAGCTCGGAGGATGGAACCGGGAGTGATTCTCCGTCCGCTGGGAGGTCGTGCGGGCGCAGCGGATCGAGTTGCGGGTGGCACTGGCTGATGAGGTTGCGGATTCCCCAACCGATGTGGCGTCTGATCTCATCTGAGGAAAGTGGCTCGGAGTTCAGCCGAAGCCTTAGGCGTTGCACTGCTTGGACAATGTCGTCGAAGGTGTCGACAAGTGTGCCATCGAAGTCGAATAGTATCCCTGCCTTCATCGGATCGCCATCTATTCAGGCAGTCTCTGTTCGATGGATATCACATCGGCCGTGATATCCCCTTGCGATAGCTGCAGACCGATCTGATCTCCCACTTTCTTGCCCATGAGTGTTCTCGCTACCGGGGCCATGCTGGAAATGGCTTCCGGGCCGAACCGACTGTCACCCTCACCCAGCAGCCAGAAGGCGAGCCTTTCCCCCGACTGGACATCGTTCCCACCTGTAATGCGAAGTTCAACCCAACTTCCTGGCCCGATTTCCCCCTCCGGGACAGTGACCTTCTCAATCAGTGTGGAGCCACCCAGCAACTGGCCGATCTCACGGATCCGGTCTATATGGTTGGCCTGTTTTTCCTTAGCGGCATCATACTCTGCGTTCTCGCTGAGGTCGCCGTGCTCGCGAGCTGACTGGAGGGCCTGAGTCACGGTCGTCTTGAGTTCCCGACTGAGATTGTTGCGCTCCTCCTCGAGCTGTGTGTAGGTCGCCCGGGTTAGATAGTAGTCGTCATAGCCGACCCCGGACTGCTGCTGGAGGAATAGCCGGTTGGTGGCCTGGGAACGCTCGCCCAGGACCGACAAGACCAACTCTTCCTGCCCCAAGTCCTTAAGGAATTCGAGGATGGGAAAGAGGTAACGCTCCGATTCGCGCCACCGGCGGAATGTGTCGGCCAGGTGGAATTGTAGATCATCGGGGGCGCCTTCGTGACGTAGCGCATCCGCAAGCTGGCTGCGGCTGTTGAAGAGCCTCATGATCTGGTCGCGCAGCGCGTCACGGCTGGTGCGGTCGACAAGCCTGCAGAGGGAAGCGGCCGCGCGCCAGGGAGAGGGTGTGAATGGTTCCTTCTCTGCATCCTCACTGATTGTTGCCAGGATAACCGTCAGTGCGGTGTTCGGATGTTCCTCGGGTGCGCCCAGCACCTCGGCTATGAGCCTTTGGGCCTCCGGGAGGTTTTCCCTCATTTCGCTGAGGGCGATCTCCCGTATGCTGGGATAGCGGGATCCGAGGGCGAAGATCATCGCCCCCCGCCGAAGACCCTTGAGACCCAAGGCACGGCTTGCCAGAAATCGCTGCTGCTCCTCATCAGCGAAGGCGGAAGCCTCGATCCCTGAGGTCGGGAGTTCACGAAGGCTCTTGTCGAGATCCTTGAGATCCAACCGGTGCCACTTGTCGAGAAGCAGGCAGATGGCTACCGCCGCTTCTGGATGAGTCTTCTCGTCCCGCAGCCAGCGTGTGAGGACGGGTGTGTACATCTTGGTTGCCAGCTCGCTGTGCTGCGGGTACTGCTCCAGAAATCGCCGGAGCAGATTCAGATTTGCCTGGATGCCGCGTCGTCTATCGAGCCTGGGCAGGATCAGATCAGCCTCGTTGCGTGC
>JAGMDA010000455.1 GCA_023128935.1 Candidatus Eiseniibacteriota bacterium
ACCTCGCCCGAACCACCTTGTCCAAGACACTGTCCGCCTTCCGATCCCCTGCGCCCCAAAGGCACAGTTCAGCGAAGTACAGTCCATTTGCCACCGGATGGTCATCCTCGTCGCGGCCATCCCATACGAATGTGTGGATTCCTTTATGGCCCGGCAGCGCTTTGTCGGTCAGGATGCAGCGGCCGCTGGTGGTGAAGATGCGGAGGCGAACACGACGGGCCGATCGCGTCAACTCGTAGATCAGGGAGAGTGTGTGGCGAAACGGCTGATCCTCCTCGGTCAAGGTCAGCGCATCGAGCAGCGAGAGCGAGGTGCCGGACGCGTGGAGGTGGACATCATGCTCGGGCAGTAGATGGGTTCCGGTGCGGATAGTGACAATCAGACGCGTACTGTCTGCGATGGCGGAACCATCTCCCAGGGGTACCCAGGATTCCTCCGTCTCTTCGAAGAACCCAACAGTTAGAGGGATTACCAGTTCGAGGTCGCGTACGCTTCCATCTCGATCCACGCCCTGCACTCTGATGACATAGGGCCGCCGCTGGAGTTGGGTACGGTACTCGACCGCCAGGCGACGGCTGTCGCCGACTATTGGGAGTATGCGGAGATGATCTTCGGGAACCCAGGCATAACGCCCGTCGACGAAGTCTTTCACGCGGGGCTTGGGAATGTAGCTCTCGTCTGACAGATGGATTGCAAGGGTCAGTGAGTCATTCGGATGATCACTTATATACTCTCTCCCCGCTTCTGTTGGCCATGGCCTTCCGTTGGCGTTGAGCCATAGCCAGGGGGGGCGATCCCTATGCGTAAGGCGGGATCGCCTAGAACGGTATAGGTAATCCGGTCCATATCCTGATCGGGGAGCCGGAGCTTGCCTTCACTAAGCAGCTCCCCCAGGCGCCATTCGGCGTGGCCCTCCTCGTCCACTGGTGGTTCGGCGAACATGGTCTCGAAGAAATGCTGCTGAATCAGATGCCCGGTTTTCACATAGTCGCCAGATCCGATGACCCCCACGGCCGCGCGCTGTTGCCCAGGGCAGCAGAAGAGCATGACCTCACCGAGGCAATCGCCCTGACCTGGACCAGCTTCGCGGTACATGGCGAAGTCGGCCAGATGGCAGGCGAAGCCCATGAAAACAAAGGGGCGACCCTCGTTTCGCAAGTCAAAGACATCCTTGGCCCCCCACGGCCAATGCTCGAAGATATCCTCATGGGTTAGCTGCCAACGATTGGAATGACCCTGGAAGGCCCAGATGAGCGCTCCGTCCTGCAATGATTCCAAGAGGCGTTCCTGGACTTGATTGCGCCCGAACTGCACATTGGCCGCGTAGGCTCTATTGCCAAGGGCGCCCTGACGCAACACGACTTGGCCGCATTGGTCACGCCGGCAGCGGGTGCTGTCCTCGAAGTCCAGCTCGCAGCGACCGAGTTCAGGCACCGAATCCATGAGCGCCGCCATGTAGAGCGAATCGATCTCGTAGTGATCAAAGATGGAGTCGGCCCGGATGAAACCCGCGCTCCGTCGTGAGATTCTCAGAAAGCGGTCCTCCGTCGACTCCTGGTGATAGTCACTCCCGACCCCCGAGAACAGATCATCAGACAACATCACCACCCTACTGCGCCAGGAGGCAGCTTGGTCGGACTGCTCATAGGCGAGGACCTTCTCGAGATAGGTAGTCAGTTCCTCCTCGCTTCCGCAGGGAATCCGCCCAAGGTGGAGGAATGGGTAATAGTCCATATCGGACTGGAGGGGACCTGCAAGGTTGTCCACGAACCAGTGGTCGCAGGAAACAATATCACGGATTCCCCAGCTGGCTATATGCCCGGGGATTGACGCTGTGGGAACGTACGTGGTATCGGCTTTCTCGAACTCATTGGCTAGGGAATAACCGGCGTTATCGTTGGAGGCATCCCCTACCAGCAGCAAGTAGTCAGGCGACGGATCGCTCTTGCGCCACATCGCCCGCAGCAGACGCTTGATCGCAAACGGATGCCGCCGGCCACCGCTGTACGCGTCGAAGACATCCTCCACTGGCGCCCGATAAACCCGGTGTCCTTGACTCTCCCGATGGCGCAGGAGCGGCTCCAGCGCCCCTTCAAATCGCTGCGGGTAGATCGCCACCAGATCCTCACCGGCAAAGGCCGTCAACAAATCGTGGTGTTTCACCATGATTTCTTCGGCCCCCAGCGACACAACGTGCTCCCGCTCTATGACGAAAACCTCACGAACTTCACTGCCATTCCCACAGTCCACCTGGAAGTCCAGCTCCCAATCCAATCCTCCCACTGGTTTCAGCTGTGCGGATTCCGTCTCGATCCGCACTGGACGGCGCGGATCGGTCAGGTCCAGTACCAGGATGTCGTTAGTTGCCAGGCCTTGCACGTGCAGTTGTTGTACACCTACCAAGCCCTCCAGGGTTACCGGGAGCTGATGATCCTCCAGTGCGAAGCGCCCCTCATAGGTTACCTCGACCCAATCGATCCCCACCCCATCACCGAGGATGCCATAGATCCCATCGCCTGGGTACGGCAGGTAGATCTTCATGTAGGTTCGCCCGGTTTCCAATCCCGAGCCGGCCAGGTCTTCGCCCGCCAGACACACCAGTCGATCATCGAGCTGCGGAATCTCATAGGGATTACCGGGAAAGGCCCAGGCGGTGTCAGCCGGCTCGAGGGCTCCGGGCATGATATTGGGAGTTGGGGACAACCACAGGCGCGGTTGGTGGCAGTTGCCGCCGATCACCCGCTGACCCTGGAGGCGAACACGGAGCTGGGTCACGCAACTGAGTGCTGGCAGATCAAGCGGTACGGCTTTGAAGGGTCGCGTAAGATGCCTCTCCTGGTGCTGGGGATGAGTCCAGTTAAAGTGATCCCCAGTGAGATCGAAAGGCCCGCCATGGGGCTTGGCTGAGCGGCCTTCATCGGCAGACAAAACCGGCATGTAGTAGCAGTTCTCCTCAAAGTGCGCGGTACGCACGAATGAGGGTATCGGCGCCCGGCTCTCCCCATACCACACCGGGCGTTCTTCCATCCACGATCCGGTGCCCGCTCCTCCTACCAGCCAGTAGATGTTGCGCCTCAAATACCGTTTGTCACGGGGTGCAAGGTCAAAACAGTCCCATGCATCCTCTCCATAGAAGACGAGTGTCTCGCCGAGCTCAAACAGACTATCGCCGTCTCCGCCTCCTTCGTAGAAAGGTACTGCACACACCTGCTGCTCTTGCTCCGGGTCGTTGTAGGCCCGTAGCTCCAGCCGCAACTCGTTCCACGGCCAGCCCTCCTCGGGCATGATTTCGGCTGTGAGGAGAGCAGAGTAACTCACTGAGTACACGTCTGTTGAATCTATCGCCAGACGAGCCTCAAATGCCGCTTCTGTCCGCGCCGCCATGACACCCTGCATCTGATCCGACCCTGCGGTGTGTATTGGTCCGCCCATGTCCGCCCGGCGCGGCATTTCCCGGCGCGGCAATTGCCGTCGCCGGTAGTCGAGCGCACGATCGCAGTTGATAATCTGTGACCGGTACAGCCTTTCCCATCGCGGTTCTTGATGCGCGTACACAGGCACTTGTCGAATACCAATTTGGTCGGGCGGCTCTCCTGAAGCCACGAACGTCACCTGCACCAGGATCCGCGGATACCACCAGATCTGCTCCCCTTGCGCTTCATAGCGCACCGGATGCACCGTCACGGGCGCCACTCGCAGATGGCGCCAGCGGTGCGCCCGGCCTGTTTGGAGCAGCTGGTCCGGATAGAGCCCCACGCCCGCGTAGATCCGCTCATCCTCGACCCAGCTCATCTCGTGGCGCGCCATCTCTCTCCCGGGCACCCTATGCTCCGCGATCCCTTGTTCCCATGGCACAAACCGTTCAGCGGCTCGTGGCATCACCCGCGCGGTGGCCAACAGCTCCGGACTGCTCTCCACAGCCGCAGCTATTGCCACTGCCCCCGGCGGCAGCGCCAATAACACCTCTGCCCAAGGCAGATCTGGCTCCCCCGCTCGACCGGTCCGCAGCAGGCCCGGTCCGCTTACCTCCGCGTAGTCGCGACCCTCAATCGTCACGCGCCTCAGTACTGGCCGCTCGGTGCGCACTTCGAATATCACTTGGTCGTCGCGTGCCGTGATCAACCGCACCACTGAGCCGGCGTCCGCCCCCACCACTGAGCCAGTGTCCACCCCCCACCACTGAGCCGGCGTCCGCCCCCGTGCACTGCCAGGGGACGGTCATGGCTACTAGCGCAATAGGTAGAACAGCCGACCGACGGATTCCAATCGCGTGGATGCCGTCTCTCCGCATAGTTGACGTCGGTCTCATCCGATCGCTAAGACCATCGATCTCCGAGCAACTGATATTCCGCGCTGCCCGCGCGCCTGGAGTCCTGTTCCAAAGCAGATTTCAGTATTGACAGCAGAGTGAGGAATCCATTAGTGCGGTGTTAGTGTCTAGCCAGCGGCATCTCTACTCTTGGGTGTTTGCTGGGTATTGGCGCTCTTGGGTGTTTGCTGGGTGACGGGTCAAGGCACGGGTCGCGTATCCGGCACCGCTGCGGGTGGGCACCAGGCTAATCATCTCCTCACGCAATTCGAAGCAAAGTCTGTCAGGCACCTAACAATGACCTACGAGTTCCCTGCTAGCGTTCCCGCCGAGCTGGATTCCGACCCCGTCACTGCTGCCGGCGACGGCCCCTCTCGAGGACCTGGATCGGGTAGTTTGCCGCTCCAGGAATTCGTCGGGGACATGAGCCTCCTGGCTAGCTTGCACTTCGTGGTCATGAGCGGAACGGACGAGGAAACCTGCTCGGCCTGAGTGTTGGATCTTGACAGGCAGAATCTCAGGAGGATTTCGTTATGATTTGTACACACTTCTGGAACAGGTTTCTGATGGCGCTTGGACTGTGTGCGCTGCTGGCGATTCCGGTCTCAGCACAGCACACCTTCGACGGCAATATACTGTACGGCAACCTGGATGGGCCTTGCAAAGAGGTCCCGGAACTCGAGTGGGATGCGTGCGATCTCGTTTTTGAGTTCTTCACTCACAACGACACGCTGGATCCTCAGTTGGGTGACCCCTACAACATGCTGGAACCTGATTGGGTGCCAGCAATTACTAGCCCGGCGGTCGGGTTGAACGATGATGTGGTGGAGGTCTATATCCGCGCCGACGATTGCTACGACGAGAGCCTTGGTCTCCATCCCGGCTTGACCTGTGACACGTCACTCCACAGCTGCTGCTTCCGTGGCGCTCTGCCGCCGGCGGAATGGGGCGACGACTGGACGGCGGGGTGGACGTACTATCTCTTTGATGGCCTAAACCCCGGCGGGAGCTGGCGCACAGACATCGACTACACAAAGCCGCTGGGCTATCTCCAGGGGGCTCAGGAGGTCGATCTCACTCTTACGCCTGACAGCAACTGGGTCATCCAGGGCAAGGTCAATATGCTTTCGGGTACCACTCTCACGATTGAGCCTGGGACAGTGCTCTTCGGCCAGAACGCGACAGACGGCTATCTGGTTATTGAGCGTGGCGCCCGGATTCATGCCGTTGGCACGCCGCATCAGCCGATCATCATGACCACTGACCAACCCCCCGGTCTGATGGCTCGCGGGGGATGGGGTGGACTGGTGATCCATGGCCGGGCTATCGCCAATTGCGCCGACTGTCTAGGCGGGGAATCCTGCCAGAGTGAGGGTGGTGCCGGCGAGTTCTGCGGCGACTTCGATTGCGACGACAGCGGCATCCTGCGGTACGTTAGAGTTGAGTACGCCGGCATTGAGATCTCACTCAACAACGAACTCAACGCGTTCACCTTCAATGGCGTGGGTTGCCACACGGATGCTTCCTACCTGCAATCCCACATGGGCGACGACGACGCCTTCGAGTGGTTCGGCGGAAAGATGCAATCGCATCACCTGGTTGCTACAGGCCAAGCCGACGACGGTCTCGACTGGCAGATGGGGTATCGCGGCACGATCCAGTTCGCAGTCGTTCAGCTCTATGACGATGATGGTGACAAAGGAATCGAAGGCGACAACAACGAGTATGACTTCGATGCACCCTGCCGCTCCAATCCCGCGTTGGCCAACATCACCCTGGTCGGTCCCGGCGCGGACCTGGGCGGGTCCTCCCGTGGGATCCATCTGCGGCGTGGGACCGATGCCCAGATTTATAACTCGATCATCCTCGGGTTCCGCAAGGCGGGCATCAAAGTCGAGCATGCAGCGACTGTCGCACGAGGAGTGCATCCCGATCCGGGAGTTCACTGCAACATGAACAGCACGCCGGAACGGGAGGCGCCGGAGATGGTCCTGGACGTCCGTACGTCGCCCAATCCGTTGGGAAACACAACACGGTTCGCCTTTGACCTGCCGCGGTCGGGACTCGTGAGGATCAGGGTATTCGATCTCTCCGGGCGCCTGGTGGACATGGTGGCGGATGCCGAGATGGCAGCTGGCCCCCACTCCATCACCTGGGGCACGCCGGAAGGAGTGGCAACCGGTGCCTATTTCTACCGCGTGGAGAGCCCTGAAGGAAACACAACTGGTTGGCTCAACATCGTCAAGTAGCGCTGTCGGGCGGCAATGATGCCACAATCTCCGACCAGCGTTCTGGGGTCCGCCCGCCGTTACTACAGCGGGCGGACCTGATTCCTCCGATGGGAATGGTCGACGCGTCGGCCATTTTCGGTCAGGCAGTTTTAATAGTGGACGAAAGGGCCTTGGGATGACCAGACGTAGGGTACCGAACTCCTGTCCGGCAAGCGTGTTCCGGGCACGGGGATCTAGGACCCATCGGGTTTCTCGATGCCTCCGGTGGGCGGGGCTCCTAGCCGTGGCACTTTCGGCATTCCTCCGATCTGCTATGGCCGAGGAACCCGCCTCGGGAAACCTCTTTGGCCGGGTCCGCAGCGCGCCCAGTGGTGTCCCGCTCCCCAATGCCAATGTCATGCTCTTTCACCTTGCTGCGCCCAACGACTCTGTGGGCACGCAAATCACCGGAACCTTTGCGCTCGCCCCGGAGGGCAAATACCGACTGACAGCTGCCGCAGGGCGCTATCGCCTGCTGGTGACCCACGTATCCCACCACCCGGCGAATGTGCTGGGCGTTGAGATCCTTCCAGGAACCAGCGCTGAAGTCGATATAGCGCTGTTCCCTTCTGTTACCACAACCATCAGAACCATCAGCGTCCGTGCCAAAGCCATTCGCAATACGGAAGCCGCCCTGCTGACACAACACAGGAAATCGGTGTCGGTGGGCGACGCGCTCAGTGCCGAGCAGATCACCAAGAGCGGTGACTCCGACGCTGCCGAGGCGCTACAGCGGGTGTCGGGCCTCTCTCTGGTCGATAACCGCTACGTATTCGTTCGGGGACTGGGCGAGCGTTACAGTTCCACTCAAATCAACGGATCAACCATAGGCTCTCCCGAACCCAACAAACGGGTCGTCCCTCTGGACTTGATACCAGCTGCTCTGGTAGACAATATTACTATTCAGAAGACATACACTCCCGACCAACCCGCTGAATTTGGTGGCGGTTCGGTCAACATCAACACCCGTGATTTTCCTGGGCACCGCACATGGTCCATCTCCTTGGGCGCGGGAAATCGGCCGGGAACTACCGGGGGCACTTTCTACACCTATCGCGGCGGCCGACTGGATTTCCTTGGGTTTGATGACGGATCTCGCGCCCTGCCCTCTTTGGTTGCTGCCATGACTCGGGACCAGAAGGTTGCTCCCCGAGGCATCGGCGGCGACAGAGGGTTCACTCCCGAGGAAATCGCCGCCATGGGGCGCGCCTTCGCCCCTATCTGGGGCTTGGAGAAGACGACCGCACTACCGGCCTACGATGTCAGCGCAACCTACGGCAACGAATATCAGGTGATGCGTCAGCCGCTGGGGATCTTGCTCGGGGGGGTATTCCGCAGCGGCTATGATACATATGATCATGAGGAGAACACCTATGAGCCGGGCGCTGACGGCAAGTTGTCTAAGCGTACGAGTTATCACGCGACTACTTCCAAGTTCACTGCACACAGTGGCCTGGTGGGCAATATCAGCTACCGCACTGATTCCCACACGACTCTCTCGCTACGCTCTATTTACAACCGTATGTCGGATGACGAGGTTCGCCGCTACGAGGGCCTCAATGTCGACCACGGGGTTCTGTTGCGCGACACGCGCCTGCGCTATGTAGCGCGGAGTCTTTGGTCAAGCAATTTTGGCGCCGTTCATAGATTTGCAGCGCGGGATGGGGTCGAGCTTAGCTGGCATGTCAACTACTCTCGCGCCGCGCTAGATGAACCCGATCGCCGGGAATACATCTACGAGTACCGCGAACGCGAAGAGGGCGAAGGCCAGTGGGAGATCAGCCGCCGAAGTAACAGCCAGGGCTTCACCCGCATGTACGGGGCTGTGCGTGAGACGGAACGTGTTTTCGACTGTCACCTGGCGCTGCCCTTCTCCCTTCCAGTAGGGCGTAAGGCCAGGGCAAAAATCGGTTGCTTGTACAAGGAGAAGAACAGGGAGGCCGGCTACCGTCGTTTTGCCTTCAAAACACCTGCCCGGGGCGTCGATCTCACGCAGCCCCCGGAGTCCCTAATGACTCCCGAGAACATCGGGGGAACTCTCCAAACCTTCCGGTTACACGAACTCACCAGGGCTACCGACAGCTATGACGCGTCGCACAACATGGCCGCGTTCTATTGCGACCTCAATCTACAGCTGACCACCGGCCTTCGAGCGGCCGGTGGAATTCGCATCGAAGAGTGGGAACAGAAAGTCAAAACCTTTGATGCCTTTGTGCCAGATGGAGATGTAATCAGCGTTGTCATAAAGAAAACTGAGTACCTTCCGGCAATCAACCTGATTCATGCTGTTTCACGACGCACGAATCTCCGTGCTGCGTATAGCGCGACGATCTCCCGGCCGGATCTTCGAGAACTCAGCCCGTTTGAACTCACTGATTACTCGAGCGGCTATGCCGAGACCGGCAATCCCGAGCTGAAGCGGGCCTGGATTCGCAACTACGATCTGCGGGCCGAGCATTTCCCGAGCAACAATGAGCTATTGGCTGCCAGTCTCTTCTACAAACAGATAATTGACCCGATTGAGAAAACTCTTCAGATTGCCGGTGCTCAACTGCGCAAGTTCCCAGACAATGGGGAAGGCAGTTATCTCTACGGCGCTGAATTGGAGGGCCGCATCAACCTGGCGCGCCTGGGCCGCCGTTGGAGCAGCTTTCGACTGGCCGCCAACTACTGCTGGGTGAAATCCCAGACAGAGCTAGGCAAATACGGGGTGCAGGCATCGAGTAAACGGCCGCTTGAGGGTCAATCGCCATATGTGATGAACCTTCTGCTGTACTACGCTCCGCAATCGGGGATTTACTCCGCATCGCTTCTATACAACGCACACGGGCGACGGCTGAGCGGAGTGGGCGCCATGGCCCTTCCAGACATCTATGAAGAACCGCTGCACCGTTTGGATCTCACGGGCACGCTGAAGCTTGGAAGGGCTAGTATAAAACTGACAGTCAAGAACCTCCTGGATGACGAGAAGTGCTTTAAGCAATCCGGTTATACCGTACATCGAGGGCAGCCGGGACGGAGCGTTTCACTGAAGCTAAGCACTGGGTGCCAGAGATAATGTTTCCGGGGACGGTGGCTTTGATAGGAGCAAGGGCTCGCGCAAGAAGGAGATTGGACAATGCAGATGCCTCACTTGCATGGACGGATGAAGCGCTTGTACTGGCCATGGATTGGGGTACTGCCCATACTGCTGCTGCCAATGTGGCTCGCGTTCTCTAGCTGCCGCAGTGAGCACCGGATGCCATCCTCGACCCCCACAGCTCGGGGCTTGTATGCACACGGGGCGGTGCATGCCGATATGCAGTCGAACTCCGCGACGATCACCGCAGAAGCCCCGCAGCCGATTCTGATAGATGGCAAATGGGAGGTTCACGAGATCCAGTCCGGACGGCCCTTGTACCGTTCCCCGCTGGAGAACGCTCCCGGTTACCGTCCGCCGGACGACCCGGAGCTGGACGCGGTAGTCAGTGGCCGACGTCAGGTGGAGCAAATCGATATTCGTTTCACAGGCGGGGCGGATTCGGCCGAGGGGCTGGCCCGGCAGATCATCAGGCATCTGAACCGCAACGATCCTGGAGCGCTCCATGGTCTACGCGTGACCTATGCGGAGTTTACGGAAATCCTCTGGCCCGAGTTTCCCCAGAGTCGTCCAGCAACCAACATCCAATCCACAGATGCTTGGTTTTTCCTTACGCGTACATGTGCTTCAGGCGTCAATGGCGCCCTGGATGAGTGGGGTGGCGGAGATCTCCATTTCAACGGCTTTTCCTTTGACGATGGCCTTATACGCTACACAAATTTCGATGCGATCTCTGGTGTACACATTCATGCGTGCAAGCCATCCGGGATTGAGATGGAATTGACATTTGCTCACACGTTCGTCAAGAGAGACAGGATATGGAAGGTCTACATCTACAAGGACTGAGCGGGAGCCCTAAGTAGGGAGGGAGAGACATGGCCAAGGATGAGGGCAAATTCCGCCGCCACGGCGGGCGCTGGATACGGGAGAGCAAGCTCTACCCGGATATCAAGAAGGCATTGGCTAAGGAAGACGTGCCGCGCGCATCGCAGATGCTCCATCGTCGTGGAGGGCGCTGGGTGCCTCGGAAGGCGCTGGGGCAGGAGTCGCGAAGCATAGCAGGCACAGTGGCAGGCTGCCTGTGGCTTTTGCTGGTTCCCTTCATAGGTATCAACTACGCACACCAAGCCTTCGTGCAACCGACGGTTGCCGATTGCCGCAGCGACCTGAATCGCAACCGGGGTGTTATGCTCAACCATAAAGACAAGCTGCGGGTGATGCTAAGCGAGGCTGAAACTGAAACGCAGCGTATCAGCGCTGAGATTGATACGCTGTACCGGCCCCAGATCGAGTTCTATGAAACGCTTCTCGACAGCCTGCTTGCCCAGCGTGTTGCTCTGATGGCGGCGCAGAGAATCACTGACGACACCCTCGATTCGCTGCGGGCGACCCGAGATCAACTGGGGAGATATGCGCAGGCTCTAGATGACAAGGCCAGGGACAGAGCAGCGGTTCTGAGCAACCTCGGGTCCTGGTGCGGTGTTCTGAGTGACTCGCTTGACATCCTGAGCGATAAGCAGGCCATGGCGTCCGAGACCCCAGGCGCTTCCACAGATCGGCTCAAGGTCAGAGTATTGCTACGGGCCGCCATCTATCTAGTGGCGCCGGCATTTGGGTTGGCATGGGCCCACAGGTTGTAGTTAACCACCAGCCGGGCTTCTCGCCGCGCATGAAGAAGGTGATACGCGTGAGGTACGCGTCCGCAGCAGAGGGTTGGTGGGAAGTCCGAAATGGTAGCGGAAGGGGACCGGAACTGTAAAGGAAGGGGACCGGAGTGGTACAGGAAGGGGACCGGAATGGTACAGGAAGGGGACGAACGAAAATGAAGAAGCAAGACAGATTCAACCCATCGCTGATCACCCCGTTATTGAATGTCACAGCCGGCATCATCGTGATTCTGACTGCCGGTTTTATCTGGTTCCAGGCCAGTGGACAGGCCCGGATCGATTTGGCATATACACAACTACGGGAGGCCAGTGAAACGAACGACGCAGAACTCGGAGGAATTCAGGCCACCTGGGCCGCCGCTCAAAAAGAACTAGCTGCCAGCAAGACAGAACGTGTTTCGAAGGGGGAGTATCTCGAATTCCTGCGGTACCGTATCGAAGCAGAGCAACGTGCATTAATGGAAACATGGGAGCAACAGAGACCCTACCGTGAGAAGGCCGCCCAGCTTCAGGCGGAGATCCAACGCTGCGATGATTATCGGCGAGCCTATAAGACTGACATCTTCGAAACCGGGAGGAAAATCCAAACCGCGCGGGCAGAGATTGTGGTGCTAGAGGCGGAGATAGACCAACTCCGCGGAGGTAGCTATAAGACTCCCGTCGTTGCGTTGAGTGCGAATGCCGAGCAGTCTCAGGATCGAAAGCTCTGTAACCATCCACTGAATCGCATCTTCGACCCGACCACGCGGCAGGACCTGTCCCGTTGACCCAATAACGCAACAGGAAATACCCGGAGCGTGCGTCGGATAGGACTTTCAAGGAAGGTGGGCTATCATGGCCGAAAGGCAGCCGAAGTCCTTGCCGCCGTACACTCGAGATGACTCGCGATCATTCAAGGACATGCTTGAGTAGCCCCCCATCCAACTTCTTTTCATGCCAGAGCTTATGGCACGAACTGCACAAGACGGTAAGGTTTTCGGGGATGGAGCGGCATCGCGTCGTCGCGCCTTGCCGGACGGGCGTATCGGCGCCCTCGGTACGTCACCGTATTTATGGACCGGGGCACTAAGAGAGTTGTAATGCTGGGTTCACCGCAGGCGATTTCGCGTTCTTCATGCGACTACGGATCCTTTGTCCGTGCTCTTCGCAATAGACCCGCGGCCGGCCGTTCGAACCGCCCATGACCCAGGCAACGGGCTTACCGCAACGGCACGCCTCATCACCATCCTCATACCACATGCAACCGATGTATTGAAGTGGCGGCGGAACGAGATGATTCAATCCCGCTCTGAGACGAGGTGGAATCTTGGGCTCGGCCGGCGACGCTCCCTCCCACACCTCTCCCTGCCAGGCATCATCCTCCCAGGGGGCGGCAAGTTCTTTCCAGAGATCATCCGGCATCTCGCTAGGGATTTCATGGTCAGAGGGCAGGTGTTCCAAAGCTGGCGTCAGTGTCAAATCAATCATGACAGTTCCCCCATGATGGCATGCAGACGAATCGGAGGGCGACGGACCCGCTGTCACTGTGAGTCGGACCATATCGCCCAGAGGGCCAGACTCTCCGGCTACCGGGACCATCTTGAACGTGGATCTTGAGCAGAGTATGAGGTTGGGTTGTGATCTTGATTCAGAGAGGCCATCCAGACCAGTGATGCGTGGTGCGCATTGACTCACGGTGCGACCCCCGCGGGGGGTATCCGCCACATAGCCATCTATGGCATTTTGTCAGTTCCGGCAGTCCGGCAGATCGCAGATGTAGAGAACCGAACTCCACGTATCGACCACGCAAAGATCGCCACTGGGCGATATGTGCAGTTCGTAGGGGATCATGTCGCTTGGGAGGGGGATGTCACAGAAATCGGTGAATGCGCTGTCGTAGTAGCGCAGAACCGGTGCGTCGCCCTCCTTCTTGGGAACAGGGACAACCAAATATCCGTTCCTTGCCGCGCAGGCTGATGCCACCACAGGCTGAGCATATACTACGTCAAAGTCGCTCTGTGCAGAGGATGCGTTGCCATCGCCCAATCCCAAATCCAGTGATGCTGTCATCTCACCGGAAAGGGTGATGTATCTACCCCGTCCCGTGAATCGATCGAGCAATAGGCAGCGGGCCCGAGCGGCGGGCAGTATTTGCCAGAAACCGCATTGGATATGGTTGGTCGCGTGGTCCTCGCGGTTGCAGCTGGGACCGAACGTCTCTGTGGGCGTGCCTTGCTCGTTAAGACAGACGGCAACTCTGGCCGAGGATTCGCCCAAGGCGAGAATTTGATCTCGAATGAGAATCGGTGCACTAAAGCCCTCCTGGACAGGAACTGTTCCAACGAATGTGCCGGAGAGATCGAATTTCTGTATAAGTAGAGGTAAGACAACCCAGATTTCATGTGCTACGACAAGCAGCCCACGCGGGTTCATTATCTCCCCAGGCCCTTCGCCGCGCCGTCCAAATGTGTCTTGCAGCGCCCAGTTCCTGTCAAACTTAAGCACGGAGCAGTCCCCGGTGTTCAACAGGAAGGCGGAGCCATCGGCTGACCATGTAAGGTGTGCTGGTCTGTGGAGCACCACGTCGTCACCCTCGGCGCCAATCGTCAGACGAATGGAGAGCTCTGTTTCAGCGGGGGTTGCGGCGGCACGACCAACCACTGCGAAGGCCTGTGCCCCGAGAAGCAGGGCGCCGAGGAGGGCGATGCGGGCTTGCTTTGCTCTCAACATTAAAGGCATCTCCTATATGAACTGGAGCTGTCTGGACGCCGGCAGTTGGGTCCATGGTCCCAACTGCCGGCGTCATTTCCTACCAGGAGTCATCTCCGGCAGGCCCACAGGTCAGTTGATAGGGCGGTGTGCCGGAACGACTCAGAACCCCATCCCAGCACCGCACGAGCAGACTGGCGTGTTGCCGTTGCACGTGCAGGTACAGGGGCATGGCCCAGAGACGTTACAGTTCCTGAGCCAACCGCAATTCACGGAGCAACTGCACCCCGCAATCGTTCCGTCGAGGATGTTAGCCTCGGCCAGTTCCTGAGTTAGAGGAACGACAATCAGGAGCAAGACAGTACCTATAAGGATCATTCTTCTCAACATGATATTCACCTCCTGGGTTATAACTTGCGATTCTCGTATTGCAGCGTTGTGCGTGCGTCTGGCAACACCAGAAGCACGCTTGCCTTAATAGGGTCACATGCCAATCCACATGGGAACCACCTCCTCACGAAGTCGAAGAAAGCCTGAATAGGCATTCTGCCTACAAGGGCGATCCTGCGCTCCTACGGACCGCCCTACAGGTAGGGAGCCCTATGCAGGGATATGGTAGATGTAGCATCTATAGGTATGCATCATATCCAGCCCGAATAGAGTTCCATCGGTATCGATCCAAATGCGATGAATAAGGGCAGGTTCTCCAGTGTCACGCAACAGGGCGTATCGGTGCAAAAAGGAACCACTGGAGTCGTATTCATACAACACACCTCTGACCAAGCCATATATCCTCCCCCCATACGAGTCGACGTCGGCGAGTTGGATCACACCATGAGGTTGACCATCGCAGCACGCGGCAATGACATCGTTAATGAAGTCCTGTACAGTTGGGTCGGTGATTTGTAGCCGATCGTCGGCGCAGATCCTGTTCTGCGCCATGCTGAAAAACCAGTGGCGATTATCATGCACCTCAGGACCTCGGACAGAAATGGAGGAGAGCAGATTGCCGCAGCTGTCGTAGCGAGCGATTTGTGGTATTGTCCATCGCCCCACCAGGATTTCTCCGGAAGGCGAAACGTTAACGGATGCCCGATTCAGCGCGTCTGAGATGTATGGACGGCGCCACTGGTCAATTAGAAAGGACCCAAAAGAGCCGAGGCGATTCCCTCCATCGTCATAAACGTCGATCAGGTGCCGACCGATGGATGGGGAAGAGACTGCATAGAGCGTACTATCTGGGGCAACAGACAGGGCACGGATGGGATGGCCAACTGGAATGATGCATATGGGTGCTCCGCATGAATCCAGGATCTGAATACGATTGTTTCCGGTGTCTGCCACGTAGAGCCTGGAACTGGGGCCGATATCCAAATCCATTGGCTCGAGAAACTCTCCAGGGCCAGATCCAATCATACCGAGATGGTCAATCACTTCTCCTTGTTCATTGCACACAACGATCCTGTGGTTCAGAGAATCAAGGATATAGATTCTCCCGGCCGTATCCCTTCGTATGGCGGTTGGCGAGCAGAAGACATCCCTCCCGCCAAAAGTGAAGGATGCCTTCAGCGAGCGCGTTTTGCAGACATCATATTCGGACCCACTCCCGAAGACTGCAGCCGCAATGCAGGTCAGGATGACCACAGCACAGGGTGTCGTCATGATGCTTCGCCTCAAGAGCCCTCCTCGATGAATCGTTTTCTGAGAGTCAGGGCTTGCTCAAAACAGACCTGCGGACTGATTGCTGGGTCTGTGAGTGGCACGACAGCGCCAATCAGCCGCTGGTCGGTGAAGAGTAATAGCTGTGGGCATGTGGCCAACGTCTGACGTGTGACATAGGCTGACTGATCGAAAGAGGGGCTGACGATTGCGTATGCGGGGATCTGGATACCTGCTTGCTGCAGATTGGTTTCCTCGCTGGCGCTAAGCGATGACAGAAGGAGGATGAGTGTGTACCCCTGGTTGACGGATACCTGCTGCAATGCACTGAGCAAGCGATTATAGTTGCTAAGGGTGCACGTGGTGCACTGAACCGGGAACCAGATGCAAGTAACACTGTCCCGGATTAGACTCGCAAGTGTTGTATTAGATCCTGACGCGAGAGCCTTAACTTCGAATGTAGGTACTGGCTGTCCGACTATCCACCAGCAACCCACGAGGGAAGTAGCGTTGAGGTTGTACTGCGGACTACCTAGCATCCATCGTTCTACAACCTGCCGCTTCTGGTCATTTGTGAGAAGCCGTCCCGGAAGACTGAAGCGTATCGTGTCACATGGACTAACCAGTAGAGTGTAGGCCTGATCCTCCGATAGCTGGAGCAGTTCCCTGACACCTACCTTAGCAGGTATCAGGTGAAATGCGCGTGCAGTAATGCATTCAGGGCAGCGTGCGTCCATCGCAGCGGATCGTGCAGGGAAGAGACAGACCACGATGAGCCCTCGCTCTCCGTACGTAGCAGCAAGCAGGTTAGAGTACTCCAGGCTAGCGTCGATCTTCTCGGGAATCCACGGATCGAGGATCTCGATGAACAGCGTGGTTCCAACGGTTTCCTCAAGTGTTAGTACACCTCTGTCCGCGAGAGTCTGTCTGAGGCCAGGTAGCCATTGTCCAGTGAGTTGCTCCGGGGTGGCCTGGTCGCTGGCGGTTGCGTGTTGAACCATGATGGAGCTGAGCAGCAGAAGCCCGATAAGGAGTAACACACCACTATGGAGCCAAGGTGACATCCACGCCCTCCTCATGCTGGCGCAGCTCAAGATGGCGCGATTACGACAGAGGTCCTCTGACCCTATCGTGGAGGCCATATTGCAGACCGCGTGAATTGGCGTGCTGCGTCGACGAAATGGCACCAACCGCCGAAGCAGGACGAGAGCCGGCCTGGGCGCTCCAGATCCGCGGCATCCCCAAAATACATTTGCACAAACGCATGACGCAGGAAGTGTGCCATTGATTCTTGTACACGGAGACGTGTAGCTAGATCGCAGCGGCGTGCCTGCGGACAAGACTGTGGATAAGAGGCGCAGCGGGGAGGAATTCACACTCTCCGACCTCCTAGTCTCACATCTTGACAGAAATAGCGCGGCATTAAACCAGTAGCGCTGATTCCACGA
Source organism: Candidatus Eiseniibacteriota bacterium (assembly GCA_023128935.1). Classification (GTDB taxonomy): domain Bacteria; phylum Eisenbacteria; class RBG-16-71-46; order CAIMUX01; family WJJG01; genus DAOVQB01. Next base: position 17,121 of record JAGMDA010000455.1, read on the forward strand.
ATGAATCCGAGGCACGACGGGCATCAATCCCCTGCGGGGGAGCAATGGGGTTCTGGCGATGTTCTTCGAAGGAATTAATTGTCCCCCACGTGTCCTATGGGATTCCCGTGGGATTGCGGCAGCACAAGGGAGCACCCAAAGGGGAGACAATCCAGAAAGGGAACCGCATGACCCGCGATCCAACGACCCGAATGAGCTGGAAATTGAGACAAGGAGTGCATAGCCTTTCGCACGAATGATAGGAACAGGCGAGCGTGACGGCCGTTCGCCTGGACAAGGAGCTTTCTGTGGAGGTACGGCTTGCAGGACTGGGCTGAGCAGATTGAGCGATTGCTGACGTGCGTCTCCGAGAGTGGCATATCGTGTGCGCCGGGGGCCGTCGCTCGGCTAGAAGCATACTGCCGGGCTGTGTGCGACTGGACGAAACGCACCGGGTTGGTTGCTCCGGCGGATCTCCCGCTGCTAGTGCAAAAGCACGTAGGACCAGGACTTGGGCCGCTGCTCCTGGAGACGCCAGAGCCTTGCGACCGGTGGATTGACGTCGGCACAGGAGGCGGGTTCCCAGGGATGGTTCTCAAGCTCTGCCGCCCCGACTTGAGGATGACTCTCCTGGACTCCTCCCGGAAGAAGACTATCTTCCTCGAGCGAGTGAAGGAACAGCTCGAGGTGGCGGACCTGGAGGTTGTTGAGGCGCGAGTGGAGGCTCTGCATCTGTCTGATGGTCCACTGGCGGATCAGATAGCAGGCAACGGCGGGCGGTTTCCTGCGTTTGAGGTCATCCTGATGCGCGCAGTGGCTCCACTCGGGCGCGCACTGCCGCTGATTGAAGGAATTGCGGGTGCGGACACGCGGTTCTTGACCTTCAAGGGCAAGACGTGGGAGGAGGAGCTTGCGAAAGCCCAACCGGTCCTGACTAAAATGGGCTGGAAGCATGAAGCGACAGTTCAGATTCCGTGGGCCCAGCCGAAGATCCTCAAGCTCGTCAGGGTGAGTTGAGCTCCTCAATTCCCCCGCCACATTGCCCGGAAGCTGGAGAGTTGCCTGATTGCAGGCATTACGGACTTTTCACGGACCACGGATATTGACGCTGAGCTACGCGACGATCCGCCCCCTCGCCAAGTCGCCCATGAACTCCTTGATGGGGAGCACCAATACCGGACCGTCTTGCAGACGTTCCTGGCCGCAATACACCGCAAAGCACTTCTGAACCGAACCGACGTCCTTGAGTTCCCTCAAAACACGGCCGAACTCCGGCTTCCAGCGTTTGCTAGCCTTCACCTCGATTCCAACGGTTTGACGGTTGCGCACCCACACGAAATCGATCTCCGCACCGGAGGGAGTGCGCCAGTAGGAGAGCCGCCCGCCGCAATTCGCAATCTGGATCCACGCGCGAAGCTCGTGCAAGACCACTGTCTCCAGGAGCCGCCCCCTTTCATCGTTGGTCAGAGGCTCCCGTAGTTTTCCCGCGACACCTCGGACCACGCCCGGATCGAAGAAATGGAATTTGGGATGCTTGACTTCCTTGACTTTCACGCGGGGTTGCCAGGCCGGAAGCCAGTCTCCGATAAGCGTGTCAATCAGGACCTGGAAGTAGCCTTGCACAGCCGGGCGCGCCACCACGGCGACTGACCTCCTCGGCCAGGGGGTTCCCCTCGAGGATGTCCAATACCTCCTGGGGCACGCTGACCCCCGGACGACACGCCTCTATGACCGCCGGAAGATGCAGGTCACCCGGAACATTGTCGAGAGGATCTCGATCTAGGCTTGCGAAGCTACCGTCGCGAGATTCAGCAGTCACACCTACGCAGCGACAAGGTCTCTTTTAACATCAATGGTCATCCGGGCCACACTCTTCGGTGGGGCCGGACATTTCTTGATAGCGGCAATTGTGGAGCGCAGGCGATCTCGCACGGCGTCGAACTGAGCCAGCACTCCCTTAGGCATTGCGCCACTTGTATCGGCGCGAATTTGACTGGTGTACTCTTGGAGCCACACTAGGCGCAGTAAGACGTCGGCCTGAATTCTTGGGGTCTGTGCACCCGATTCCCACCGAGTAACCGTAAGACGGGTGACAGCCAGCTCTTTCGCGAGCTTGGCCTGGGACCATCCCACCAGGGCGCGCAAAAAGCGGATCTCGTCGGGGACAAGGTGGCGCTGGCTTAGGGTGATGTGCTTGGCAATTAGCCCTAGGAGTTCTTGCTCTCTTGGGATGGCGACAATGTTATCTCTGCAGTCCTTACAATGCAGATACGGTACACCCTTCAAGTAAACATAATCTAGGCCGCATTCGATGTAGTGGTAGGGCCCCTTGATGGGTCGAGTGTTGGTACTGTTGCAGATTGGGCATCTCATCTTTCTGTTCCCCATCAAGACCGCGGGTAGACGGTGATGATAACCAGTCGATCTTCGCTCTCACGGAGGCCCACCACAACCCGGATGATGCGACCATCAGGGTCGGGGCCCTCTACCAGACATTTCCAGTTCTGCCACT
>JAGMDA010000456.1 GCA_023128935.1 Candidatus Eiseniibacteriota bacterium
CCCAGCACCAACGCGGCCAACAGCAGCGTGGTTGTGGGCCCCGGCTCGGAATGGGTGTGCATGCGGAGAAGTAGAAACCGGATTTCCGCGGCGTGGCGCACCAGGAAGATCCCCAGGATCAGCAGCCCGCACGCCAGCGCCAGGCGGGGCAAGTAGCCCTGTGTTTCAACGGAGGCCCAAGCCGCACCCAGCAGCAGGAGCAAAAGCCCGGCTAGGAAGAGGGGAAGCGGTCTACTGCTACTCGACATCAGCCCCTCCATTTCAGCAGGTCAACGCCCCGCAGGGTCAAGGCCATGAAAAGCACGGTCGCGCCAAGGTAGAAAAACAGTCCGTCGAACGGCAACATCCCGCGTCCGAATTCCTCGTAGTAATGGAGGGGCGAGAGATAAACCAGCACGGTGCGTAGCCACGAGGAATCGCTCCCACCCGTCTCACTGGCCATCACAAGGCCCATGAAGAGCCCCAGAGTGAGGACCGCGGCCTCCACCTGCCCGGTCGTCAGCGATGAGACGAACAGCCCGATGGCCACCAGCGTCATGGCGAAAAGGACTAGGCCCACAAACCCACCCAGGGTTGGCAGTAGCTCCGGCGTGCTGATGAAACTCAGGATCACAAGGTGCACGGCAGTGATCCCCAGGAGAAGCAGCGTGTAGCACAGGACCCCCAGGAACTTGCCCGCCACGATCTCCCAGGCGCTCAGCGGAAAGGACACCAGAACCTCGAGGCTGCGCGAGTGCTTCTCCTGCGCGAAGCTCCGCATGGTCAGGAAGGGCACCATGAAGATCAGGAGTGCAGCGGCATTGAGCAGGTATGGCGTGACCAAGGAGATCTGGACATCCACCACGGGCCGGGAAGGCATGGCCAGCTGCGCTTGCTGCGCGACGCGCAGGATCTGCTCTCGGAAAAGGTAGAGCAGCGCCATAAACACCATGCCTGTGACCAGCGCGTAGACTGCCAGCAGCGCATAGCCCAGCGGCATCCGGAGGAAGCCCCTAAACTCCTTGGACGCCAGAACGATCGTCTTTCTCACCCCCCGGTCCCCTCTATCACTTCCATCTCACCTATCACTTCTGTCCCGCCTATCGCTTCTGTCCCCCCTCTCCGTATTGGATATGGAGCGCGCGTGCGATTCCGCATCATTCATCTTGTCGCTGAGTCCCCTCCTCCAGCGTCAGTCGGCGGAAGGCCTGCTCCAGGGCACTCAGGCCGGAGTTCCACTCCAGGATCTCCCAACCCCCGCGGGCCAGGTGTGACATCAAGGCCAGTCGCTCTGCCCGATTCAAACTTCCCTCCAAGCGCCAGATAACGTGGGATCCAATTGCCTCACGTCGAACGGCCGAGATCTCTCCGCTACCCTCCAGCCCCGCGATGGGGTTTTCGCGCGATCCGCGAATGGTGATCTCGGTTGCCGCCATGCCATCCCCTGATTCGGATAGCGCCTGCGGCGTGCCAGAAGCAACCAGTCGTCCGCGGCTCAGGATCAGGACCCGATCGCAGAGCATCAGGGCCTCTGCCAGGATGTGGGTCGAAAGCAGGATTGCCTTCCGCTCACGCCAGCTGCGGATGAGATGCCTAAGTTCCGAGATCTGGTTGGGATCCAATCCCGTGGCCGGCTCATCGAGAACGAGAATGGCGGGGTCCGTCAGCAGGCACTGAGAGAGCCCCACCCGCTGTCGATATCCGCGCGATAGCTGGCTTGTGGGGCGCCTCCACACCGGCGCAAGCCCCAGAATAGAGACGACGCGCTCGATGGCCATCCGGGACGGCTCGCCCTTGAGGCCCTTGAGCTGGGCCGTCATGCCCAGATACTCGCCGACGGTCATCTCGCCATAGAGGGGCATGTTCTCGGGCAGGTAGCCCAACTGCGTCTTGAGGCGCGGGCCCTCGCGGAAGATATCCCCACCAGCCAAGCGCACAGATCCGGAGGTAGGAATCAGGTAGCCGACAATCATCCGCATGACCGTGGTTTTTCCGGCTCCGTTTGGGCCGAGGAGGCCCACAATTTCTCCCCTTTGAACCGCAAAGCTCAAGCTATCCACTGCGCGCACGGGACCGAAATGCTTGCTCAGTTCATGGACCTCAAGCAGGGTTTCCGCTCGGGCCTTAGGAATTACCATTTCCGGCGCCACGTCCTGCGCAGCGGGCCGCTCCGGCGCTCCTCCCCTCGTAGCTGCGGTGGAATCTATACGCTCGCGCGCCACGCCTGGCCCTGTACTACGGGAGCCGCCCGTGGCCGGCAGCGATGCGCTTTCCACCTGTCGGTCCCCCCTGGCATCATCCGCTTCCATTCCACGGTCCCCCCATACGGGTCTTGCTGTCATTCTCTTGGGGATTTGGCTTTTGTCTCAACACCGATCGAGTTTAGGGAAGTCCACCGCACCCGGCAAGAATCATTGGACGGCTATACCAGTGCGACTAACCCGTGAGAGGATATGATTGGGGTAGGAAGTCATCAGGCCTCCGAAGGGAGGGGATTCCACTGCACAGCCTGGATTCTCTTCCTGAACCGCATTCGATCATGGGCGCGTGAGTACATGCCCCCTAATGGCTGGCATCAGCGAGTTCCTCGCGGTAGATGACACAGTGGGGCTCCGGTTCGGCCTCCAACCTCACGTAGAGCGTCCCATTGTGCACCACGTGGGTAGCGCTCACCCCGGGATGCCCCGGGAAATGTCCTCCAATATCGAGGATCATCACAACCCCACGGATTTCCCATGTACCGGACTCAGAACCGGGACGGAGAACGTAGTCGGCCCCGAAACGAAGAGAGAGATCCACGAGGCTGGAAGACGAGAATAGCTGCTCGGTCAATGCAAGTGTCTCTTCCCGATCGAGTGCCGCGATTTGGGGATCAGTGAGATTCACGGAAATGAAATCGGGCGCCAAAAGTTCACGCAACGCCTCGAGATCGCGGTCCTGATAGGCCTCATGGTAGCATCGTAGGACGCTTCCAGGAACCTCAGTAGTGCATGCGGCCCCCGCATATTGCAC
>JAGMDA010000457.1 GCA_023128935.1 Candidatus Eiseniibacteriota bacterium
CGGCCCAGTTGGCGAAATGTATCTGCATGGCCGCGTGGGCCTCGAGCGCTTCGTTCGAGGACTCCTCGTAGCCGTACAGCGTGATTCTGGCGGTCACGAAGAATTCATCGAGTTCCGTAAGTAGTGTGTTCAGGGGTGGCAGGGTCTTGGTGATGGCCGCGACGATGACAATCCGCGCGATAGTTTCCGATCCGCTCGGGACGACGAGATGCATGCCGCCCGCAATCGGTTCGATATGCTCATCCTCGAGTTCGTATTCAACGGTGTAACGCGTCAGCACCGCATCTCCGTAGGGCCCGCCTGCGCTGTACGAAAAGAGCGAAGAGCGTGGCAGGTTCTGGACGGTGAGGTAGATCTCGTCCTCGAAAACCGATCCGTAGGTCTCTACATCCGAAAGTAGAGCATAGTCGTAGCTATAGGACTCTGTGGAAATATCCGCGATACGTGTGATTAGAAGCCTCGAACGCGGTGCATTTTGGTCTTCGCATCCCATACATGCGAGCGCGGTCAACAGAACGATTGAGATCCGAACCATGCAAGCAGCGGGCTTCATCGAAAACCTCCTGCGCTGGATCCGTGATGGCGTGCCATCTTCTCGGATGCCCTGATTTCAGCCTTTGCCGAATTTATCGGCCTTCCCTATACTGGCCTGAAGTCGAAAGCTATCCGGGCCGTCCCATGTGGCGACCGCTGTCACCTGGCATGCTGGGCGGGAGATAGGGGCATATGCCTGATAAGCGCCATGATTTTCTTGTAATCGGCTCAGGGCTGGCAGGTCTCCTATTTGCACTTGAGGCCTCCCGGCACGGCAGAGTGGCGGTCCTCGCCAAGGGCGAGCCCGGGGATACCAATACGCGTCTGGCCCAAGGGGGCATCGCGACTGTAGTGACCGCAGATGACTCCTTCGAACGCCACACCTCTGATACCGTGAGGACTGGTGAGGGACTCAGTCATCCAAAGGTCGCCGCATCCGTTGTCGAGGAAGGACCACGGGTCATCGAAGAGCTCGAACACCACGGGGTCAAGTTCGCGAGGAACCCGGGCGGGCATAGCTACAATCTCGGCCGGGAAGGGGGGCACTCCTGCCGCCGCATCCTGCATGCCAATGATGAAACCGGCCGGATGATTCAGGATGCCTTGCTGGAACGCCTGCGGGCCAACCGGCGGATCGAGCTCTTTGCAGGCCACTGCGCGATCGATCTAATCACAACCAGCAAGTTGGAAGAACACACACCCCAGCGCGGCCGGACGCGCATCTTGGGCGCCTATGTCCTGAACGCTGCGACGGGCAAGATCTCCACCTTCCTGGCCCCGCATGTGCTGCTCGCCACCGGTGGCGCCGGGAAGGTCTATCGTTACACGAGTAACCCTGACGTAGCTTGCGGAGACGGGCTTGCCATGGCCCATCGTGCGGGTGCCAGACTGGGCAACCTCGAGTTCGTTCAGTTCCACCCCACTTGCCTCTATGACCAGAGACAGCGCCGCTTTCTCATCTCCGAGGCGGTGCGTGGCGAGGGTGCCATACTCAAATCGATCTCCGGCCAACCCTTCATGAAGGACCACCATGAAATGGGGTCGTTGGCACCCAGGGATGTGGTGGCTCGCGCTTGCGACCAGGAGATGAAAAGGCACGGAGATCGCCATGTGACATTGGACATGAGCGGGATCGATCGCCAGCGGTTCAAAAGGCGCTTTCCCATGATCTATGCCACTTGCCTGGAGCTGGGCCTCGATATCACCCGCGATCCGGTCCCCGTGGTGCCTGCGGCACATTACATGTGTGGCGGTGTCCTCACAGACGGCATGGGCCGCACGGACCTGGTGAACCTCTATGCGGCCGGCGAGGTGGCCTGCACCGGTCTTCACGGAGCAAACCGGCTGGCGAGCAATTCGCTACTCGAATCGGCGGTCTTCGCACTCAGGGCCGCACGGGCGGCGGGAGAAGACCATGCGGGCTCAGGCGCAGGCGCTCGCATCCCGGAGATCCCGCCATGGAACCCCGGGCAGGCAACCGTGCCCAAGGAGTCGATCCTGGTCAACGCCCACTGGGAAATGGTGCGCGCGCTGATGTGGGACTTTGTCGGCATTGAGCGCAACAATCACCGGCTGGCGCTAGCCGCCAAGTACATCCACCTGCTGCGCGAGATCGTGGAGCGCTATTACTGGGATTTCATCCTGGACACGGATCTCACGGAGCTACGGAACATTTCACTGGTCGCGGAACTGATCATCAGTTCAGCCGCAGCACGGCGCGAGTCGCGGGGATTGCACTACAACGCGGACCATCCGGGGAAGGGTGGAGTGGAGTGGGAACGTGAAATAGTGCTCGACCCGACGAGTTCAGAAGTGCGCTTGGCCAGCGCGGATGAGATCCCGTTTGGCCAAGTGCAATCGCCTTGGAGTCAAGCCGAAACAGAAACCGCTGGGAGATAGAGAGGAGCTCGACACCAATGCGGGACGAACGGGAAGCGCGCATCTACGAGATATACGAGCGCAATACTCGCTTCAAGCCCCAGGCATTCTTCTTGATCTTCATGGCCCTGGCGCGGTGTCGCCTGATGGACGGACGGGCAGGGCATGTGAGCGGTAATGAACTGCTGAGGGCCTTTGCCGAGGAAGCACGTAGTCAATACGGTCCCATGGCACTATCCGTGCTGAACCACATGGGCTTCCACAATTCCAAGGATGTTGGCGAGTTGGTCTTTTTGATGGTTCAGGAGGGCCTGCTCAGCAAGACTGACCAGGACAGCCTGCGCGATTTCGAGAAGGGCTATGATTTCGAGGAGGAGTTTGTCCACAAGTACCAGTGGTAAGTTGGTTCGCAAGACCCCCGGCACCGCGGCGTGGCCGGTGGACTCCTGGCCCGGTCCACTTCTGCTGGTCCGGCTCAGCAGTCTTGGGGATCTTGTTCTGGCAACCGCGGCGCTAGAGCTTATCCACAAGCGTCGGCCTGAGCTGGCCATCGACGTCTTGACACGTCGCCCATACGCCCCCGTCCTTCGTGGGTTGGAGGCCATCGGGAGCGTCCTCCTGGACGATGCTTCCAGCAGCTCCGCCAGAGGGCGCGCGCCGGCCCAGGCATCCAGCGCCCTGCCGTATGCCACGGTTCTGGATCTTCAGGGCGGGCAGAAGGGGAGACGTGCCGGCCAGCGCTGGGCGCCTGGCGCGCAGCGCATTACCTATGAGCGGGCCTCGTTGCAGCGCCGGCTGCTCGTTCTATGCGGCCGCCGAATGAAGGGGCCCGAGCCGCTCGTTGTGCGCTTCGCCCGTGCGGTGGCGGGTGGGGCATTGGAGACGACGGCCCTGCAGCCCAAGGTCGCGGTAGACGTGGATCGCCGACGGGTCATTGGGGCGAGTCTGAGCACCCCTGCGCGACCCAAGAGGGGCTGGGTGGTCCTTGCCCCTAGCGCCTCACGCCGCCTGAAGGCAGTCCCTGAGCGTCTTTCAGGAGCACTACAAGAGGGCCTGCTGAAGCGCAGCTGGGGTGTAATACGACTCTTGCCTCCCGACGCCCCACTTACCGGAGCAACTGAAGGCCACGCAGGAGGCGCTCTCTTGGCAACGCTCGCGGGGCGGGATGGGGAGCCCGTGCGGACCTTTAGCGGCCCACTGCCCGATGTGATGGCACTGCTTGCATCCGTGAGCGTCGTCATCTCGAGCGATTCGGGAATCCTCC
>JAGMDA010000458.1 GCA_023128935.1 Candidatus Eiseniibacteriota bacterium
TGTTGAAGGCATCGCAGAACCGGATGAAGCGAGCAGCCTTGTCGGATGCATCGATATCGAGCACCCCGGCAAGCACCAGTGGTTGGTTCCCGATCACCCCAATGGTCCGACCGTTTAGTCTGGCAAAACCGATTACGATGTTGGCTGCCCAGTGTTCCTGGACCTCAAAGAAATCCGAATCATCACACAGAGCCCGGATCACATCCCGCACATCAAAGGGCTGCTTGGGCTCGGAAGGAACGATCACTTCGACCGCAGATCGGGATTTGGGAGGCTTGGGCGGAAACGGGTCAGCTTTCTTCCTACTGTTCCAGGGGATAAAGGTCATCAACCTCTTGATCTGCTCAAAGCACTCCTGCTCGCTCTCTGCGTAAAAATGCGCATTTCCGGAGATCTCGGCCTGCACGCGGGCTCCGCCCAAATCCTCCATCGAGATCTCTTCCCCAAGCACGGTCTTGATCACCTCGGGCCCGGTGATAAACATCTTCGAGATCTGATCGACCACAAACACGAAATCAGTCAGCGCTGGCGAGTAGACCGCGCCACCCGCGCAAGGCCCGAGGATTACCGAGATCTGCGGGATGACTCCGGACGCCAGCGTATTGCGATAGAAGATCTCCCCATAGCCGGCAAGCGAGTTGACTCCCTCTTGAATACGCGCACCCCCCGAGTCATTAATGCCGATCAGGGGAACACCGAGCTTCATGGCTTGATCCATGATCTTCGTGATCTTGCGTGCATGCATCAGTCCGAGCGATCCACCGGCCACCGTGAAATCCTGCGCGAATATGCAGATGGGAAAACCCTGGACCGTTCCTGTTCCTGTGACGACCCCATCGCCAGGGAGTGGCTTGCGCTCCATGCCGAATTCCCGGCATTTGTGCTCGACAAACAGATCGTACTCGTGGAAGGAATCCGGATCGAGAAGCGCGCGAATTCGGTCACGTGCAGTGAGTTTCCCGCTGGCAACCTGTTTCTCGACGGCCTTTCCACCACCGCCTGCCGTAAGGCGCTTCATTCTGGAGACAAGATCCTGCACCTTCTTGGCAAGCGACATCTCAAGAGTCTCCTCAGTAGAGAGGGCATCTGCAGAGAGGGCATCTGCCTCTCCCGGAAAAGGGTCACTATATTACCGGATCATCTGTATCCACTGTTTGAACTCAGACGTTCCACTTTGCCGGAGGAGTTCGAAGACAGCCATTTCGTGTGTCGTTAGACAGCAACCGATGGCCTCCATCCGCTGCACCGCAATCGCGTAGTCCCTCTCCTGGCGAGAAGAGATACAGTCAGTCGCGACATAAACAGCCCGGGAGTCCGCTCGCATGTCCTGTGCTGTTAGGTAAACACAGACATGGGCCTCGATGCCACAGAGGATGACCTGCCGCCTGCCGCTGGCAACGAGCGCCTCGAGGAACGCGGGTTCGCTCATCGCGGACATCGACGCCTTTTGGATCGGCTGGTAACTTTCACCAAGGGCTTTCACAATGCCGGCATCGGTTGGCCCAATACCCTGTGGGTATTGCTCGGTTACCAGTATAGGAAGCTGCAGGAGCCCTGCACCCCGGATCAGCAACCTCGTTCTGCGAAGCATCTGTTCCTGATCGTGAATCGCCGGCAGAAGCTTCTCCTGAACATCCACGACGACCAGAACGGCCTCGTCACGATTGAGCATCGATCTCCTCCAAGCAGTGCTTCCTGCAGCAACTCAGATACACGCCTTTCCACAGCCGGATACACGCCTTTCCGTAGCCACCTACTGCGATCGCGTGTCTGTGCGCCAGCTGAAAAATGCGTATCCAGACTGGCAGGTCACATCTCCCATTAGAACTGCCACCAGAGTAGAGCAAGGGCATCGTTTGATGCCATGCCGCGTTTCCAGAACGCCACCGTATCATTCAGCGGCTCGCCACTTGGGAATCCGCTCAGCGCAACGTGCAGTGCTGACAGCAGGTCGCCTTCAGCCAGCCTCTCGAGGAACCCCTTCTGCTTGGGCAGGTGGATGAAGGTCACTTCAGATTCCGGGTCGATGCCCGCCTGCTGTTTCAGAAGCTCCAGCGCGCGATCGAACCCCCCGAGTTCGTCGATCAGGCCGTTGACGACAGCTTGACGGCCCGTGAACACGCGCCCGCGCGCTAGGTGATCAACTTCATCCAGGGTCATGCCCCGATAGTGCGCAACACCCTCCACCCACGCGCTGTAGGTTCTCCAGTGAAGCTCCTCCAACCTGGCGAACTCCTCGTCCGTGAAGCTCGCGAGTGTCGAAAGCATCGTGGCGTGCGGCCCAACCGTGACACGGTCAACCGTGATGCCCACCTTTTCAAGCATCCCGGTCAAATTCGGCTTCATGCTAATCGATCCGATACTGCCAACAATCGAATTGGGTAGGGCCACAAGCGTACTGCAGCGATAGGAGACCATGTACCCACCAGATGCATTGACATCCACCATGGAGACAACCAGCGGCTTTTCGCTGGCGGCTTTCTCCACCATACGGCCAATCCGATCACTGGCGGTGGTCAAGCCACCTGGTGTGTCAAGGCGCAGGAGGATGCCCTTGACAGCGTCATTCTCAATGGCTTCCTGAAGGGCCGCGACCATCGTCTCATCACCCATGGAGACACCCAGTGGAAAGACCCAGCCGCTCTCGCCCTGCGCGATGGTCCCCACCCCGTGCACGACGGCGATCTTGCTACCTTTCAGATGGAGCTTGCCACGGGGGACCTCAGCGTAGTCATCGCCGTCCACTGACCAGCCTGCCCTCATGCCGCCACCAAGACGTTCCTCGATTTCTTCCCAAAGGAGGTCACGATCGATGATCCCGCGTTCCCTGGCCTCGCGTGCGTCGAACTGACCCGTCTCGAGCCAGTCGTTCACGAGGCTGCGGTCCACGCCACGATCATGTGACAGGGTACTCAAGAACTCCTCAAAGAGATCCTCTAGAAGCCAGCTTGCGTTCTCCCGGGCCTCCCTGGACATATCCTCGCGCAGAACCATCTCCGCCATAGCCTTGTATTCCTTGATCTGACTAACCTGCGATTCGATGCCCAGGCGATCAAGCAACCGGCGGGCATAGATGCGCTCCGCATTGAAGCCGGTGAGCCAGATGAATCCGTCCGGATGAACGAAAATCGAATCGCAGGCCGAGGCCAGATACATCCCCTTGTTCGTCGCGAAGGTCGTGTAGGCCCAGACAGGTTTGCCCGCATCCCTCAATTGATGGATCCGTTCCCGCAATTCTTGGAGCTTCCCCCACCCCATTTGGGGCATATCGAACTTCAGCACTACCCCTTGAATGCGCTCATCCACGCGCGCCTTCTCAAGATTCTCAAGTATGTCCGTATGGCTCGTTGGCCTCGGCGGGAATGGTAGATCCGAGGAGGGAATGAACTCCGGCAGATCCGGGGGGATCTCCTGAATGAGGTAAGCAGTCTTGGGGACCTCCGCTGGTTTACCCGCCCTACCCATCAGCGCCGCACCCATCAGGGAAATGGCGAGGAAGCAGAGCAGGAAGAAGAGAAAGGCATGCGCCGCAATCACGGCCAGAAAGGTAAGGAGAAATCGCTTCATCGAACCCTCCGTTCATCCATTGCCTTGAGCGCAGGGAGGAGCCGTGACCCAATCGGCCAGGATCATCAGCAGCCCGGGAATCCCGCATACCGGAGACAATAAGGGAACCGGAAGGGTTGGATCCAGCCTGAAGGGGTTCCGGCTGGAGGATCTCTGCCTGAAGGGTCTCTGCCTGAAGGGTCTCTGCCTGAAGGG
>JAGMDA010000459.1 GCA_023128935.1 Candidatus Eiseniibacteriota bacterium
CGGCAAGCGTCAGATTCAGGTTGGAAACCTGCGTCAGGAAATTCAGCCTGTCGTTCTGGACCCACTTCTGCAGGTATGCGAGTATCTGTTCGCCTGTATAGTGCTTCGCCGCGACACGGAAAACCTCTTCGCTGAGACTCTCGGATACATCCATCTCCTGCCGGCGCCTCGGACGATTCTCATCTCCGGACATTTCCATGTCGTCGGTGACCGCGTTCTCGGTCGCCCCGCTCCTGAGCTCCTCCGCCTCCGACACGCCGCTCCAGCAAAGATGATTGAGCATTTTCTGAACGATGACCATGTAGAGATTCTTGTCGGTATGCCGGAGCATATCCAGCACGACCCGGTATTCGGCGGTTCCGTTTTTCGTAGGGCCCCGACCGTAGGCCGCTTCTTCCCGTATGACAGCCTTCATCTGCCTGTGAAGGATAAAGGCGCCGATCCTGCCTGCGATGGTCTCGAGCAGCCGCTTCTCCTGCTTCAGGAACGGGCCCTCGTCGGACAGGGGCATCTCCTTCGTGTAATAAACGCTGATCTCTCCCGCCTTCTTGTCCTGAACGACGATATCGGCGCGCTGTAACCATGGGGTGGTCTCGAAACCGGGGGATTGGAAGCTGTCGGTTCCGATCGCAATCTTCACCAGACAGATATCCGGATACTGCCACCCGGTGGGGATGACCTCGATGATGCTCATGGCGACATCCTCGAGATCCGTTTCGTGCTGCCTGAGAACCTCATCGACCTTGTAGATGCACTCTAGCTCCTTTTCCCTCTCACGGAAAAAACGCAGCGGATCCTCAGATCTCTTCCTGTCGTCAATCATGACGGATAACCCCCCTGCCATTTTTGCCGTCGACCTTTATCATCAGAGGAGATGGAAGCTCCACGTGCCGAACGTAAGTTCCTTCGGAAACCATTGTCTGCTCCTTCAACCATTTCCAGTCTATCCCATATTCCTCCCAGTGGTGGACAGAAAAGTAAAATATCTTGAAGCTGGTGACATTATGAAAGAAGTGCGATCCCTGGCTGAGCGTGGAACCGGATCCCGGGAGCGACAGCTCCACTATCGCCTTCGCGCCCGATATCTGTCCGAACTCCACCGGTATGCCGGCGAGGGTATCCGTCGTGCCCCACCTTCCCAAGCCGATGAGAAGGTAGGGTCGCTTCGAAGCCACGAGGGTACGGTTGACACTATCCAGCTCGCTTGCAATGGCATGGGTGGCCTTAACGTCGAAACGGTCCGGATCGACGAATACGACATCCCGGATCGAATCGAGCACGCCGTTGCCGAGAACGGTCTCGGACGCCAGCAATACTCTGTCGCCGGACATTTCACCGTCGCCAATTTCGACCTCGGCCCGGGTGACTACCATGGGTCTCACCTGGAGGAATCCGAATTTTGCGGGTGTGCACCGTTCCCGATCCAGGTTCACGGCGAACTCGATCTCCACCATGCTCCCAACCGCATCCTCGCATGCCTTGAGAAGGTTCGTCAGGAGGTCATTGAGCGGCAGCAGATCCGTCTTCAGTATCGGCGCAAAGTCTATGACCCTGGGGCCCTTGATGCCCGTTCCTGTCCTGATCCTGTCGTCCTGAGGATCATAGGTCGAGGCGATGTGTCGAAGGGTTCCGTCGTATTCGCTTTCCTCGATCCCGTATTTGTGCATGTGCTCGGTTACCCGTATGATCGGATCGTAGGCGGACGGCTTACCCATGTTTATTGCCCAGAATTTCAGTTGCGATTCTTTCAGGAGATCGCCGATCGACTTGTAGGGCGGATTGGCTTGCGGATAGGCGGGCGAGTAGGACCAGGAGACACCGTCGTCCACTATGATCCTCCCGAGCCCGAGAGCCAGATCGACGACACCTTCCTCGGGTGCAGCGTTACCGGTCGGGTAGAAATTGTACGAACGCATCACGCCCGATATGTGTGGATAGAAACGCTCGCCGAAGCGTTCGCCGACAACCTCCTGGATGATCACCGCCATCTTCTCGTCTCTTGTGGAATGATGCGTCACTTTCATGTAGTCGCCCGCCGACTTGAAGAAAGTCGATGCGTAGACGAATTTGACCGCCTCGATGAGCGTTCGAAAACGGGAATCCGCATCCGGCTGATTGTTGGAAACCATTTTCGTGGCGTAGACGCTGGCGAACGGCTCGAACATGGCATCCTCGAGCATGCTGGACGACCGGACGGCCAGCGGTGTATGGATCTGCTGAACGAGCGCCCTGAGATCGCCGACGAGCTGAACAGGCAGATCCGCCTGCTGAAAGGCGAGGGCAATCAGATCGTCCCTCTCTCCGGAATAGGCGATCTCATAGAGATTATTTTGCTTCATGAACTTATCGAAGAGATCGGTCGTGATAACCGTCAGCGTGGGAATCTCGACCTCTATATCGGGAGCATACCGTTCCTTGAAATTAGATTCGAGTACGCCCTTCATGTGGGCGAGACCGTGTGCCTTACCGCCCAGTTCCCCCGAGCCGATATAGGTGAATATTTCCTTGCCGTCGAAGAAGTGCCGGTCGAAACGGTTCAGATTACCCTGGTAAGGGCTGTAACTTTTCTTTCGCATCGGGAGCCACCTTGTCCAGGTAATTGATGTACCGTTTCCCGATATCACTTATTGAGATCACACCCAGCCGCGATCCTTGCAGGCTTGGGCGACGCGGCCAACGGCGATGACGTATGCGGCATCCCTCATGTAGAGTTTCTTGTTTCTTGCAAGCACGTTCACTGCGGCGAAGGCCGAGGTCATCTTGGTATCGAGCTTGCCGAGGACCTCGTCCTTTTCCCAGAAGTAGTTCATGTTGCTCTGGACCTGCTCGAAATAGCTGCAGGTAACACCACCGGCATTGGCTAGAAAATCGGGAATCACGAAGATGCCACGCTTGTGAATGACCTCGTCGGCCTCGGGGGTGCTTGGCCCATTGGCTCCCTCGGCAATGATCTTGACGCGATCGCTGATCCCGCCAACGTTGTCACCGCTGATCTGGTTCTCCAAAGCCGACGGAATTAGGATCTCGACATCCTGCTCCAACCACGCCTTGCCCGGCAGCACTTCATAGCCCAGATCAGCAGCTTTGCCCTTGTCGATGCCGCCGAAGCGATCAGTAATGGAACGTAATTGCTCCAGATCAACACCATCCTTCTTCAGGAACGCATAGGAAGTCTGATCATCCTGATCCCAGCTAGAGACGCAGATCACCTTTCCGCCAAGTTGGTGATACAGCTCGATGGCATACTGGGATACATTGCCGAACCCCTGGAAGCTGGCAGTGGTGTTCTCCGGCTGAATGTCCAGTTCCTTCAGGGCCTCTCTCAAAGTGTAGACCACTCCATAGCCTGTGGCCTGCTTGCGCCCCAGAGACCCTCCCATGCCGACCGGCTTGCCGGTGATCAGACCAGGGTAATGACCAGCGTGAATGGTTTCGAATTCATCGAGCATCCAAAGCATGTGCTGAGCACTGGTCATGACGTCGGGGGCGGGTATATCAGACACGGGGCCTATGTTCTGTGACAATTGACGTACCCAACCCCGGCAGATTCCCTCCTGCTCTCTGGCACTGAGGTTGTGCGGATCGCAGATCACGCCACCCTTGCCTCCACCTAGAGGGATGTCAACCGCAGCGCATTTCCAGGTCATCCACATCGACAGCGCCCGAACCGTGTCAATCGTCTCCTGTGGATGGAAGCGGATACCACCCTTGGCGGGTCCGCGAGCGTCGTTGTGTTGGCACCGAAAGCCCCGGAATACTGTGACTGAACCGTCATCCATGCGCACGGGGATATTGAAGTGGTACTCGCGCATGGGGGTGCGCAGCAGATCCCGCGTTGCGGAATCCAAGCCGATCATATCCGCGATCTTGTCGAATTGGGTACGCGCCATCTCAAACGCGTTGAACGAGGCCTTCTTTGCCATGGCAAATCCCTCTTTCTCACAGACCCGCCAGCGCCGTCACGCTGGCTGCAGCCCTCACTGCTGCAGCCCTCACTGCTGCAACCCTCACTGCCGAGACATTGGAGCGTAGCACCGAGCATGCGGTGACCATTGATTCAGGCCGAAGATTCTATCCGTCGTCTAGTGATTTGGTCAAGGTGAAGTCAAGCTACCCATACTCTCGAGAAGCGTAACTCCTCGCTGTGCCCCGTGGGCCCAGCCCGAGAAACCGCCCGGGTGTGGGGCACGATTGAGGCAGCTAGTCCTCCTGGAGCGCGGCCTGCACCAACGCTTCTACTTCCCGAAGGGAAGATAGGCCCATGAGCTTTTTGATGATCCGCCCGTGCTTGTCGATCAGGAAGCTCGTCGGAATC
This sequence comes from Candidatus Eiseniibacteriota bacterium, assembly GCA_023128935.1. Classification (GTDB taxonomy): domain Bacteria; phylum Eisenbacteria; class RBG-16-71-46; order CAIMUX01; family WJJG01; genus DAOVQB01. The sequence continues at coordinate 4,316 of JAGMDA010000459.1, forward strand.
CGGCGTATGCCAGCTGCGCCACCAAAGGCATATGCTGCTCGAATGCCGCTGGGGATGATCGTGTAGTTAATCTCCCGCCTGCCCCGGACAAAGGGTTTGACCACCGAGAGACCCTTCTGATCCATTGAAATCCCCAGGATCTTGAGCCCTGCCTTTGCATAGGTGTCTTGCAGGTAAACGAGCTGCGGGATTTCCTTCTTGCACGGCGGACACCAAGTGGCCCAGAAGACAGCGAGCACAACCTGCCCCTTGAGATCCGCAAACGCAATCGGGTGGCCGGCCATGTCCTTGACCACCATATCCGGAACCGGCCTGCGTTTCTCGGGGGGAAGCAATTGAGGTAGCGGGAGCTCCGGGAAGCCATTTGGTAGCTGGCCTTCATCGGCCGCCAGCCCTGGTTCGGGATCAGCCGGCGATCCGGTCTCATCGGCCTTCTGCGCCGCTGGCGTATCGCTCCCCGGCGCCGCTGGCGTATCGCTCCCCTGCGCCTGCGCCGCTCCCGGCGAAATCGTGCCCCGCTGACCGCCGCCCTCATGCTGCAACGCGGCTGTGGCACCCTCTGAGACGGCACCATCAGGCCCCGACTCGCTGCGCGTGTCCTCACCCCCACATCCCCAGACGAAGAGGAGACAGAAAAGGATAAGAACCATAGCCTCGCTCGTCTTGGTTCGTGTCATGGCCATGCCATACCTCCCAAGCGGCCTCTCAAGCTCGATCCTGCGCAGGCAGGCCCAGCACGAATCCCCCCCCCCGCGCTCCTCTCAAGACAACGCCCTGCAACGCATCCTACATTCGACAGAGCTGCAAGGCTACCAGGCCAAGACCGCCCCTCCCCCCAGGAGCCAGCGTTCATGCAAGGCCCTTGCGTCTCCTCAACACCCACTCCAGCGACAGCAAACCCACTAGAAAAGCAAATACCGGCCAATGGTTCCATACCTCAGCCTGACGCACAACGCGCACGCGCTTATACTTGTTCGGGACCGCGGAAACCAGGCTCGCGATTTCATCCCGCTCCACCGCCAAACCCCCAGAGGCCTCCGCTAGGAGGGCGGGCAATCGCCCGGAACTGGCCAAGTCGAAGAATTCAGGCCCCATCCACTCAACCCAAAACAGCCCCTCGCGACTCTGGGCCTGTTGTCCTACCGCTACCCCAGTCGCCTGCGCGCGATAGCGATAGAGCCCGGGAGCCAGTGGCGCGGCCGTGCCGGCATAGCGTCCCGCTGGACCGTCCGGATAGAGGTGGATCCGGGTGCGGGAAGCCTCCGCAGAACCCTCGGGAGGCGACGGCGCATGACCTTCAGCAGCCGACTGCCTCATCCCGGCCTCGCTCCGCCGATCGGGCGGGACCGGCCGGTCAGACAGGGCTGGCTCGCCCAATGGTGCTACGCGCTCGATGGTCAGTTCAATCCGGGCACCAGAAACGGGCTGAAACGCATCATCATGCAGCTGGGCCTCAAAGGTCAGCACTTCACTGTCCTGGAAGACAGGCCGCGTGGGACTGACATGGAATCGTTCCCGTTGCGATGGCTCTGCAAGCCAACGCGCCATCCGCTTCCAGAAGTCGCGCGCAGCGGGCAGATCATCGCTCACCGACCTCATAACGAAGTCCCACCGCCAGAAACCGCGCCCGGCGAGCACGCCGATTCTTCCGGCGCCTGCGTGTGCGAGAGCGAGGAGCGGAACCTCCCGGGAGGGATGCGCTGTCCGCGCGGTAAGGAGCACTGCGGCACCCGGCGCCGCCCAGTAGCGACCCTCACGGATCCAGATGGGGGGCAGGGCTTTCCACCGCTCGCTACTCTGGATGGGGTTCTCATCCACGGCTGTAACCTCGTGCGAGAGGCCCTGCAGGGTCACCTCCGTAACTGATCTCGTATAACCCCAGCGACGTTCTCCCTGGACCACGAGAGGCAGCAGATCCCCCCAGGACGCCTGCCAGCGCTCTAGGTCACCACCCTCTCCAGCGCCCAGGAAAAGCACCCCACCTCCTTCCAATAGGAACTGGCGTAGAGCATCGACCGTTTCACGAGGCAGCAGGGCAGGCATTGTCCTACCCAAGATCACGGCGGCGTATGGAATCAGTTCAGCCTGGCTGCGCGGCATCCGCCCCGGCCCGGGGGAACCGTAGCGGATCACGGTCCCATCCGCCTGCCGCACGAGGTATGTGTAGGAGAGCGTTGTATCGGCATCCAGGGCTCTTTTCAGGAAGCTGAAGTCCCAGTCCGGCTCATGCTCGATGTAGAGAACCCGGGTCTTTTTCTCTCGCACCTCCACTGCAAATAGGCGCGTGTTGTTGAGTGTGATGGTCTCGCCCATCGTTGCCGCGGCCCTCGCAGCAGCGCCCAGCCCAGGTGAGTCCGCCTGCAACTTCTCAGGCGCGATGGCGGCCGAGATCTCGAAGAGCGTGAGACCTACATGGGAGGGTACGATGTCGAGCGCGGCTTCTATCTCACGGCCATCGGGCTCAGGAAGTCTCACCGTTCGTTCCGCGAGCACAGTGCCCAGGCGGCCCGAGCTGGCGCCTTCTGCCCACCTCTCCCGGATGAGGAGCGTCACCGTGCGGCCTCCCAGGCCCTCATTCTCCAGTACGGCACGCACTGCCAGCCGCTCATCAGCAAAGGCGATCGTCGGAACCCGCACTTGCCGGATCAGGAGATCGGGAGGCGAAACCGTGTCCCCCAGGGTTATGGTAAAGACCGGCACCGGCAGATTACGGGCAACGAGCGCTGGGTCCTTGCCCGAGGTGTGGACCCCGTCGGTCAAGAGCAAGATCCCTCCCACAGGCGACTCGGCCTGGCGAACCAACACCTCTTCCAGCGACTCGCCCATGGCGGTCACACCCAGTGGCTCCCAGGGATAGGTCTGATCCTTCTCGCGCCGGGGCTCCAAGCCGCCAGCGAAACCCTGCACGTCCAGATCGAACGATCCCTCGAGCTCGTGCTCCAGTTGTGCCAGAAGCTCGGCGGCCTGCTCTCGCCGCGTCAGGCCATCTGCTCCCGGCAGACGCATGCTGGATGATCGGTCCACCAATACTGCCAGACGCGGACGCCCCGGGCTCTCACCCTGGACTGTTAAAAGCGGCTCTAGGAGTAGGAAGAGCAGGCCCAGGAATGCGAGGATTCGCGCGGCCCGCAGCAGATTCCGCTGCCCCGGGCTCAAGGGCGCCGCAAGGCGATAGTAGGCCCACGTGCCCACCGCCAGAGCCAGGATGAGACCCAACCACCAGAGCGGACTAGCTGTGTTCAGGAAGCTCAGATCGATCTGTGGCATGCAATCGGCGCCTCCAGCTGACGAGAAACCCGGGCTCGGCGCAGCCCCGAGCTCACACTTCTCACCAGTCATCTACCGCCCTGCGCGAGCCCTAAGCAGGAATAGCACGTATCGGCCCGTGATGGAACTGTTCCGGAAAACCCGGCCCGAGCATGATCAGTTCCACGTGAAATCTGGACGCTTTTCTTGGACAGGGACACTCCGACAGAGACATCTAGACGGGGACATCCCGATGGAGGCATCCGGACGGGGAGACTATGGGGATGGGGTGCGGCTGCGCGGACCAAAACAGTCGGCCAGATGAGCGGCGCGTAGAAGGACATGATCAATGGGCCTCCCGATGGGAAGAAACGACGGAAGCTGCAGCCCAGGAAGCACCTTGAACCTACCCCGGCTGCAATGAAACAGCTCCGCAAGTCGTCGCAATGCCAGGTCTCTCAGGGCCTCATCCAGGGCCGTGGGAGTAATCAAGCCAAGCCGGTGCATAGTCTCGCCCAGAAGAACCGGACGGTTCTTGCCAAGCAGTGTGTGCTGAACAGCCAGTCCAAAGCGCAGTTCGCCCAAGGCCACTGCTCCGTTCTCAACCAGGACCGCACCAAGCAATCCCGGGCGCGTAGGGCATGGATCCATCTTGAGAGAGAGGACTTCGCCGCGACGCAAGTGGATACCCACGCCCCCATGGAAGGAAACCTGGCCTGCGGGGATTTCGAAGCGCACGACAAACTCGCCCGGGCTGTGCCCCATCCATTGGAGCACCTCCTGTGCTGAGAAGGCCGCCAGGGAACCTTCCAACAGCACGCATTCCGGTTGCCTTCTCGACCGGTTGCTCACGACGAACCCTTGTCCGGTGGGCTAGGACCGCGCGTACCACACGACCCATCTACCGCGGGCCGACATCCTCGCTGCCCGGCGAGATGAGCCCTTAGATCTTGCCACGGCGCTCATCTCCCGAAGAGGCCTGCTCGGCGCGAATGGCGGCCTGCGCTGTAGCGAGCCGCGCAATCGGCACCCGAAACGGTGAGCAGCTGACGTAGTCGAGCCCCACGGCATGACAGAACTCGATGCTATTCGGGTCCCCACCATGCTCACCGCAGATCCCGGTCTTGAGCTTTGGCTTGACCTGTCGCCCTTTCTCCACCGCCGCCCGGATCAACTGACCGACCCCCTCGCGATCCAACGAGACGAAGGGATCGTGGGGCAGGATCCCATCCTCGACATAGGAAGGCAGGAACTTGCCAGCATCATCCCGTGAGAACCCAAAGGTCATTTGGGTCAGGTCGTTGGTCCCGAAGGAAAAGAAGTCGGCGCGGGAGGCCACCTCATGGGCCGTGAGCGCCGCGCGAGGCACTTCGATCATCGTTCCCACCGTGTAGGAGACCTCGACTCCAGCCTCACCGATCAAGCTGCGCGCTATCCGATCCACCACGCTGCGCTGATGGTCCAGCTCCCGCACGCTCCCGACCAGCGGGATCATGATCTC
>JAGMDA010000046.1 GCA_023128935.1 Candidatus Eiseniibacteriota bacterium
TGGCGCTTGCTCGATGCGGCGGGGGCTGGCAGGGGCTGGATGTCTCTGTCTGTCTGCCGCTCGCCATCATCCTCCTGGGATTTGCGTTCCTGGGCGCCCTGGATGACGCGCGAGGGCTCTCGCCCCTCGTCCGCCTTCTCGTTGAAGTGGGGCTGGTGGGGGTGGCGCTGCTTTTTATGCCGCCGCTGTGGATGGGGCTTGATTCACTGCCGGGGACACGTGGCCTGCTTGCTGTTTTCCTGATCGTAACTGGCGCCAACGCCTTCAACATGAGTGACAATGCCGACGGGCTCGCGGCTGGGACTGGGTGCCTCTCTTTCCTGGCCGCCTATCTGGTGCCCGGTCTCCCGGGATCTCTCGCGCTTGCAGCTCTGGCTGCCGCAGGCGCACTGGCAGGTTTCCTCTTCTGGAACCGCCCGCCGGCGCGGCTCTATCTCGGAGATGTCGGCACACTGCCGCTCGGTGCATTGCTGGCCTGCGCGCTTGTGATCCGTGCCGAGCCGCTCAGTGTCATCCAGGCCCTGGCAGCCCTTCTGATGGCCGGTTATCTGATCTTCGATCCGCTCTATGCCGTGGCCGGTCGACTTGGCCGGGGGCGCGCGCCTTGGAAGGGAGGTGTGGATCATCCCTCCCACGACCTGCGCCGTCTCTTCGGGAGATGGCCCCCCGCTTGGCGCCTGATTCTGGGCGTGCATGCCTTCTCGGTCCTGACGGGTTGGGGGGTGATGATCGGCATCCTGCCGTCTGCAGCAATCCCCGTGGGACTCCTGTCCTGGAGCGCTCTCCTGGTTGTGGCAATGCGGGGAAGGGCGAGGTGAACTCTACTCCCTGCGGACTCCTCCGTGTAGACACGCGCCTACCTCCCGGATCGCGCAAGGCAGTTATTTTTCACATGCATCAGTGCCTGGCCTGGCTGCCAACGGTGGTTCCGTCGGGAGGGAGCCCTGAATCTCGTCCCTTTCCCACATAGATAGCTTCCCTGATACGAATTGGTACAGCCTAGATTGAGCCAGATAGAAGACCATAATGGGGAACAGCTTGAAGAAGCCCCGCTTGATCGTATTCTCAATGCTCGCCGCCGGAACAAGAAGTAGAATCATCACGAAACCCAGGCAAAGAATACCCAGCCAAATAAGCAAGTCCAAGCCCCTCCTGTCGCGAAACAGCGTCAGGTTGACGAGTAGGCTCAACGCGAAGATCGGAAAGATGTAGCCGTAAGCACTCGTGTTCCCGAATAGAACCCAGAGCCGCGCCACCATGGAAATTGCCCTACTGGGTGATATCCCCGCCAGGATAATCTGAGTTCCTGGCGTCTGTTTGAAGTACAGCGTGTAGTAGAGTACGTGCCACAAGGAGAAGAATAGGGCGGGGATGAGTACAAACAAGATGGCGACCCGGACTCCTTCTTTCGCTCCGTATCGGCGGGCGAACCCATATGCAGCCAATGCCCCGAATGGCACGAAGATGATCGTCTCCGATCGCGTCCAGCATGCGAAACCCATGAACCCTGCTGACAGCAAGGCGAGCTTGCGGTGCCCGAGACGCACATAATCATGAAACAGAATGACACTCACAGCAAAAAACACAGCATTGCTGTAGTCGGACTGAACGGTGAAGGTGTATGCGTACATTACTGGGATCGAGAGAAAAACCACGGTGAGCATTCCCGCTAAGATCGGATGCGAGAAAACCGCCAGTCTCTTATAGAGAAAAACCAGGAAGGCTATGAAAATCACACTCAACCATACCTTGCCAAATTGCAGCCCTGTGAGCCGGAAGATGATCTGCATGATCGCAGTGAATGGTGCATAATAGGGCTGATTCGACAAATGCCCCTGCAGATGAGGATCAGAGAACACTGTGGACCGAATAGTACCCTGCTCGGCCGCGTATTTCGCCACTAAGTCGAAGCCAACAATCGCATCGCGTTGCGTAACGGGCAGATAGTAACACCGCCAGATGCTGATCAGCACCAAGAATACAATCAGCGCCAGGAAGACAAGCTCGTATGTTTTGACGCCAAGAACCCGAATCCGCACTGACATTGGCCGGGGCATACGCCTTGTCCTGTGCGGTCGTCTGACAGACCCTACATATAGCGCAGTCAGGACTACAGTTGAAGCCAGGAGAAAGGCGAGCAATGTGATCCTGATGCCGGCAAGGTCGAGCAGAAAGACGACCAGACTGGAAAGAGGAAGCCCAAGCAGAAAAGACACTGCCCATTCGGGGCTCGGACGTTCCTTGGGACAGAGAACACAGAGTGCACCATGTCCCATCAGGAATTGGATAAGCAATACTACGATTACTGTGGCTAGGATCATGGCAGTCTGCAACCAAAGCTCACACAGACCTGCCTCAGGTCAGCACGGGTGGCTATGCGAACAAACCTGGGCCTCCGCTTCTCATCGATTACAATCGTACAAGTTGCTTCCCAAACATCTGGACTGTCCAAGGTGACTGTCCTCTGGCGGCCCAACATGTAATAGAAAAACTTCGGTTCTGCCCAGCCCCAAAAGGTGTGAGAATAGGTACGCTTCAAATACTCAATCGGCGGTAGGAGGAAGACATCATCCTTCTTAAGAAGGGTCTGTAGGTACTCCGGGACGCCGTAGTTCGGGCCATGCCGCGCGTACATTATGTCGCCATGATTTGTAGTGGCGAAGTGCCTAGGTAGCTGCCGGTAGTATCCAAAGATCCGATTTAACCAGGATCTGTTGACGGGGAGTGTGTAGAAGCCGGTCAGGATCAGGATTGAGAACGCGGCGAGAATCCAACCCCTCCAGGCAGGAAATCCCGCACCTGACTTTGTGCGTGACCTTCCAAGCCCGGCCTGAGGTTCGAGCGAGCCGGTCTGGGATTTATTAGAGACGCTGGTGACCTTTTTCCTTCCCATGACTAGTACGGAGGAGTAGCGGGGCAGAGAGACTCCGTCAAGGCGAACCGTACACATAATTGCCACAGCACTCGAAATGAACCGAGCTTCTGACCATGTCCCCACCACAGAGCATGATTACCACCCTCAAGAAGGCCCGACAGCCCTGGGGCAGATTCAGCGCGGCCATGGCCTAAGTCGCGATATTGGCAGTAGTTCAGAGAAGCCCCTGCGCCGCGAATCGGATGTGTACATGTTCTATAAGCTGGGCAAGTCTTCCCAGTCGGCGCATCCCCATCCCCGTCAATCCTGTGCCCTGAAGGTGGCAACGATCGGTCATGCGACCCACCCGCCACCCCCCCCACCCGGACACGGTGTACGCTGGTTCGTCCGCCGGCACCATTTACCGCTCCTCTGATCGGGGACAGACTTGGGAGGAGTTCGCCAGCTTCCCTGGCGGCTCCGTGACCGGAGTGGGTCTCGATCCCAGCACCCCGAGACGGATTTACGCCGCGGTTCGTGGGGTGGGCTTCCAGTTCTCCGAAAACGGTGGGGCTTCTTGGGAAGAGCGTGAGCTCGGCAGCAACGGTTACTTCGGCTTGGCCGTCAACCTGGCGGACGGATCGCGACTGCTCGTGTCGACCGGCGGAATAATTGCCCCGGGAGACCGGGCGATTTTCAAGAGCATCGACGCTGGCCGAACCTGGAGCCTGAAAGCGGGGTGCACACCCACCCGCCCGGCCTTCGACGCCGCGGACACGAACTATGCCTACACCGGGCAGTACCTGGATTGGGGGCTCTGGCGCAGTACCGATGGGGGCGAAACCTGGAATCCGCTGTCCAATCTACCAGGGGTGGCTGGCTTCACCTACGCGGCGGTCGATCCACGGGAAGGAAAGCTGTGGATGTCTCGGGCCGGTATGGGGGTGTTCCTTAGCACGAACCACGGAGAGGATTGGCTAGACATGAGCGGTAGTTTGGTCAATCGCATCATCGACGATGTGGCCGTGGAGCCTCTCCTGGGTGGCCGGAGCCCACTCGTGGCTGCCATTTGCACTGAGGGTGACGGAGTCCATACGGCATACGATGCGCTGGCCGCCGTGGAACCGGAGGCAGGCCCCACCAGTTGTTCACAGGTCACCGCCAGCATCCAAATCACGGGCGTCCCCGATCCCTTCCT
>JAGMDA010000460.1 GCA_023128935.1 Candidatus Eiseniibacteriota bacterium
ATGATCCTCATGGGGTTCTGTGGCGCAACCAGACGCGAAGGCATTGCTATTGTTCCAGGTCAAGGTAAGGACTCTCAGTCCCAGGGCATGGAACCCCCGGAGCATCTCGAGGTTTCCCTGCAGCGGATGGGCCCCCTCCAGGCCCAAGAGCATCCCAGATGCCTCCCCCGCAAGACAGCGCTCGAGGTCATCCGGCCCAAGGATGGCTTGCAGTCTGCCATCAGACTGCCCGGGCAGCGCCTGGCCGGCACCCAACATCCGCAGGGCCAGCGCCGTGGCATCCGGCCCATGGAGGTCTGCCTCAACCCAAATGGCCCAGATCGCAAGGCGCAGGTCAACTGCCTGTAGGCGTGGCAGGTCGACATGCAGGCCGCTGGCCTCGGCGACGGGGTCGGCCCCCAGCCGCCGCATGGCCCAAAGAGTGTCGATATGCAGATCAATCCAAGCCATGAAGGGATGGTAGGCGTGGGGCGAGGCGGCTTCAATCAACCGTTTCCCACCCCCGAGATACACACTCGTCGATCCAGAATCAAGCACTCACCGCCGCGCGCGAGGCATCCCATAGCGGAGGATGGTTCGCAGCGCACGAATGCCATCGCACAGGCCGATTTTCTTGCCCTCGCCGTAGCTCCTCCCCGCGTAGTGGATCGGCACCTCGCGGAACCTGGCGCCGAGTCTGGCCGCTTTGGCCGTGATCTCGGGCTCGATCTCAAAGCTGTTCGACACAAGTTCCAAGCGCCTGACCAGATCAACGCGGAGCGCCTTGTAGCAGGTTTCCATGTCTGTCAGGCGCAACCCGGTGAAAAGATTGGAGATCGCTGTGAGCAGCCGGTTGGCCGCATAGTGCAGGATGCCCGCCGAGCCCCGCCCCCGGCCTAGAAAGCGCGAACCATAGACGACATCGGCCGCGCCCGCGGTGATCGGCGCAATCAGCTTGGGGTACTCTGCCGGGTCATACTCGAGGTCCGCATCCTGAATGATGAGGATCTCCCCCGTCACATAAGGCAAGGCGGTTCGGATGGCCGCCCCCTTCCCGCGATTGCGTTCATGGAAAAAGATGCGCAGGCCCGGTCCAGTGAGATCTTGCAGGATCTTGCGTGTCCCGTCCCTGGAGCCGTCATCCACCACAAGGATCTCCTTCGGGAGATCCACTGCCTGTACCCTCGAGATGATCTCCAGGATCGTGGCGCGTTCATTGTAGGCAGGCATGATGACAGAGATCTTCAACTGCAACTCCCCGGGACACCCAAGCACCGCATGGGACTCACGCCGTCTTCGCCGCGCTGGAATCTGCCCGCCAGAATGCGCCAGGGAGGATGCCTACCACATCAAACCCGGCACAAAGGTTACCAGAAAGATAATCATCATCAAGATGCCGAGTAGGACTCTGCGGCGGTCAAGCGGTCGCATATCCGCTACCGGTGGGTGTTCGCGCCTCATGAAGATGAGCAGCAACATGGTCATCAACCACCAACCGCGGCGATAGAAGATCGTGAGCACAATCATAACACCGAGGAAGACCATTCCCACCCAACGCGCCCTGCGCCCCAGTAGGGCGTAGAGGATGTGCCCGCCATCCAGCTGACCGATCGGCAGCAGATTGAGCCCTGTCACGAAAAGCCCCGCCCATCCCGCCAGCGCGACCGGATGGAGTAGCACGTCAGCCTCGGGGCCAATCGGCCCGAGGGCCGCCCTTGTAAGCAGCCAGAAGAGGATCGAATCGCCCAGCCTTATAGTCCCCTCAAGAGAAGCATCTCCGGGAAGTACGATTTGTGAAAGCTTCAGCCCGACATAGGTCACTGGGATCGCAAGCGCCAATCCCGCCAGGGGTCCGGCGGCACCGATGTCGAAGATGCTCCGTCGCGATTGCAGGAGCCCTCGCATGCGGATCACAGCACCCATCGTGCCGAATGGGGGCAGTGGTACAGGGATGAAATAGGGCAGTGTGGCGGGCACGCGATCGCGCAGGCACATCACGAAGTGCCCCATCTCGTGTACAAGCAGTATGCCCATGATAGATGCCGAGTACCCGGCTGCCTGCCATATATCCGCAGACATCAGGTAACCTACAAAGAAGGTGCTGGCAATGGTTCCCGCGAAGAGCCCCACGTGCAACCGCCAGCGCGGCCTGGTCCCACTCCCCGGAGGCCCGGTGGTATCCCCGCCGTGGCCCGCTCCCGGCACCCCCTCGCCGCCGCCCGTGAACGGACGCTGGCCTGGCGGGATTCCCGACGGATCGTTCACGCGCACTTACCCCCAGCTTACTCTGGCGCCATCCGCGCGGACCTCGACCAGGCCGCGCAGGCACTCGACCTTGTCGGGCAATCCGATCAGAATCAGAATGTCCTTGGCGCGCAGCTGCTCCCCTGGATCCGGGTTTGGCAGGAAGGCACCGTCGCGCCGGATCGCAAGCACAACAATGTCGAACTTGTTCCTGAGCTTGGCGCCCTGGATGGTTTGACCGATCAGAGGTACCCCGCTTTCCAGCCGGATGGCGTGCATGGACGGGCTGTTCTCTTCGTGCCTCATCAGCTCGTCCATGAACTCGACGATGTGCGGGCGCGTGAGTGAAGATACTATTCGGCGCGCGCCGATCTCTTCAGTGGAGATAATCTGATCGATCCCTGCCCTTTTGAAGAGCTTCCTCACCCGACTCGTGGAACTGCGACAGACGACCGGCAACTGTGGGCAGATGGAACGTACCGCGATGCCGATGTACATGTTCTCGGCATCGTCAGAGATCGTTGTGGCCAACCCCCCAGAGCGTTCCAGTCCCGCTGCGGCCAGCACCTCCTGGTGGGTGGCATCCCCTTCCACCACTGCATATTCCAGATCGCGCGCTTCCGCCACCTTCTGCGCGTTGCTTTCCACAATTACGAAGGGCACGCGGGCCCCTTCGAGCTCTTGGGCGACAAGCTTGCCGAGCTTCCCGTAGCCACAGACGATGAAGTGGCCGCGCATCCGCTCGATTGCCCTTTTCATCTTGCGCACCCCCATAACCTGTCGTAGACGGCCTTCCACCACGAATGACATGACTGAGCTTACGATATACAGGATAGCGCCGACGCCACCTAACATAAGAAAGATCGCCACGATCTTGCCAGCGGATCCCTCTGGGTGCACATCACCATAGCCAACCGTCGTTACGGTCGTCAGGGTGAAGTAGATCGCATCGAGGAGGGAGGCCTTTTCGGCCAACATGAAAAAAAGCGTGCCGACCAATACGATCAAGATCACGATCGAGATCATGCGCATGACCTGTTGCACGATACCTCCTCGATCGCTCCCACCGCTGCCGGCCCTTGCTCCCCGCCCCTCGCAGAGATCACCCCAGCGGCGCTGAGCCTATCGGATCCTCTCAAGGCCTGAAAGCATAGAATCTGGGGTTAGAATCCAACGGGGCGCGAGGATCAGGCAGGGCCTTAGAATCCAACGGGGCGCGAGGATCCGGCAGTCACCGCTTGGGAAGTGACCCACAAGTGCGCTATGGTATGTGGCTGCCCATCGCAGGTGTGATAGCAATCGGGGTTTTGGGCCCTGGCATTGAGCACGAAGGAGGTCACCATGGCGCGGGTTGAGGACATCATTGATATCCTGAAAAAAGTTCCATTTCCTGGCCTGGATCAGGACATTGTCAGCCTTGGCTATGTCAAGGAGGTCGGTCGGCAGGACGGTCAAGTCAGGATCCGCATGGAGATCGCCACCAGCGATGCCAAGGCTGCGCAAACGATCGAACGCGAGGTCCGCAGGCGGCTGGACGAAGCGGGGGTCAACTATGACCTGCAAGTGACCAACCCGGCGGCCCCTCAGGCCTCCCGAGGCCAGGACGCGCAGCAGGCCCCGGGCGGACAGGTTCAGTTCGAGGACCTCCTTCCTGATGTGAAGCGCAAGATCGCGATCGCCAGTGGCAAGGGGGGGGTGGGCAAGTCCACCGTGGCAGTCAACCTGGCCCTGGCACTCCGCGAACACGGCGAGGATGTCGGGCTGCTCGACGCCGACATCTATGGCCCGAGCATGCCCACGATGCTGGGTGTGACGCAGCAAACGCCCAAGATGGTTGGTGAGAAGGTTGATCCCATCGTCGCTCACGGCATCCGGGCGATGTCTCTCGGTTTTCTGGCCGCGGGCACCGATCCGATCATCTGGCGAGGGCCGCTGGCAAGCCGAGCCATCGAACAGCTCATGTCCGATGTCGAGTGGAGTGGCACCCAGACCTTGATCCTCGACCTCCCTCCCGGAACCGGCGACATCCAGATCTCGATTGCGCAAAAGGGAAACCTGAGCGGAGCGATCGTAGTGACCACCCCGCAGGATGTCGCGCTGATCGATGCCATCAAGGGCGTGCGCATGTTCCAGAAGATGAATGTACCCGTCCTGGGAATCGTGGAGAACATGAGCTATTTCGAATGTCCTCACTGCCGGAAGCGCAGTGAAATCTTCCCGCGCGGGCACCTGCAGGAGGAGTTGGACAAGCTGGGCATGCCATTGCTTGGCACCATCCCCATCGATCCGGCCATCGCCGCGGGCGGTGACTCGGGCAGGCCAATTCTGATCGCAACGCCGGAATCAGCAGCGGCCAGGGCATTCAAGCAGCTCGCCGCCGAGGTGAACCAAGCGCTGGCCCAGTGAGTAAGGGCCAGTGGCGCGGCATGCAACAGGGATCTGAAGCTATGTTGCTCTCATCAATTGAAATCGCCCCCACAGCCCTGGTACCCCCCTTCAATTGGTCGGAGCTTTATGGCAACAATCACCCGGTGGAACTCGAGTTGGGCTGCGGTAAAGGTATGTTCTTGAAGGAGGCCGCCCGCCTGAATCCCGGCGTGAACTACCTGGGCATTGAGCGCGCGGGGAGGTACTACCGCCAGGCGGTCACCCGACTCACGCGGACAGGTCTGACGAATATCAGGTTCATGCAAGCAGACGCACTGGATGTGATGGACCGCTGGATCCCGCCGCAGTCCATCCAGACCATACATGTCTACTTCCCCGATCCCTGGCCCAAGAAGCGCCATCACAAGAGGCATATCATCCGCCCGGAACTCCTGGCCCTAGCCGCCCGCAGCCTTGTTGACAACGGGGAATTCCGCGTGGCCACCGACCACGGGGTCTACGGCGCGGCCATTCGCAATGTCTTCAGCGAGTGCGCGCCACTGTTCGCATCGCTGCCATGGCAGGAGGACTCTCCCGATCGCCTGCCAACCAACTACGCACTCAAGTGGCAGCGGGTGGGCCGCACGTCCTGGTGGGCCCGCTTTCAGCGCAGACCCGGGGAACCCGGGAGGACCCGCTTGGCCTGACTCGGCTTCAGGTGCTACTGTCCTGCCTTCGGTACCACTGGTGCGGTTCGGAGGCTTGAGCCCCGACGGAGCGGCGGCCCGGCTTTAGGAGCTCTCTGACAAGGCCGATGGATCGACTGCTGGCGCGTTTCCCGGAGCATCATGCGCCGGGGTGTTCTATGACTGAAAGGAGACTGTAAGGCGATGAGGTGGCACCGCGACGAGGACGAACTGATCCGCCTGGATGAGGAAGATCCGGACGAGGACGAGGAAGAAGAAGAGCAAGAAGATCATCGGGGCGAAGAGGATGACAAACTCCAGGAAAAGATGCTCAAGACCCGCACTGTCCTGGTGAGTGAAGCCATCACCGACGAAGTCGCCAGGAAGATTTTTCAACAGCTGCTCGTGCTCGAGTCGGATTCGAAGGAGAAGCCCATCACCGTGGTTATCAATTCCCCCGGTGGTGAGGCAGATTCCGGGTTCGGGATCCACGATATGCTGCGATTTGTGGAGATGCCGGTGCGCACGCTTGTCGCAGGTCTCTGCGCCAGCGCGGCCGTGATCGTCTTCCTGGCGGGAGACAAGGGCAAGCGCTTCAGTCTGCCCAATTCGCGCTTTCTGCTGCACCAACCTTCATCGCAGAGCTTTGGCCAAGCCTCCGACCTCGAAATCGCCTCGAAGGAAATCGCCAAGCTACGGGAGCGATACAACCGGATTGTGGCGGACAAGACCGGCCGGGACATAGAGACGATCACGAAGGACTCCGACCGCGACTTCTGGCTCAGTGCCAAAGAGGCCAAGGAGTACGGACTGGTTGAGCATATGGTGACGCACCGTTCAGAAATCGGCGACGACTAGCCGGCCACAGGCCCACCGCTATCCACTACAGGGCCGTGGAGCCGCATAAGTAGGGGCCCTCGCCCAGTGAGAGGGTACGCCGGGAAAGGCGCGCGCAGGGCCAAGAGAGCAACCCTGCGCCGCCATCGGTTTTTTTTAGCCACCCCTGGAATCCTGCCCCCCCAGAACGCGCTAAAGCCTCACACCCAACCAGTCGATGGATTGGCATGAGGAGCTGGCTGGAATCGACCACCCCACGTGGCTGGCCCCAGCCACGTGGGGAACTTGGGTGGTATGGCATGTCAGAGATGGCCACTCGAGCGGGGCAGCCCGCGAGGCCAGCCGGTGCGACTCAACGGACTGGAAATGCGGAGGGACACCATGGATGGTAGGCACATGCTCTCGGCTGCTGGCGCTCTGCTGGCGCTCATCGTAGTGGGATGGACCGGGTGCGGCATCAGCACCGACGGCCCCACTGGCGGCACAACCGGCAAGGATGGCGTCAAGATCGAGGGACTCGCGGCCAATGATATCACGGATACCTCAGCGGTCATCACATGGTCGACCTCTCCAGCAACCTTCGGCACGCTGCGCTATGGCACCGATCCCAAGCTGGCCACATACCGGACGCTCAGCTCCACGCTGCAGGCGCAGCATAATCTTGAACTGTGCGACCTGGAAGCGAGCACGATCTATCACCTCATGGTTCATGCCACGAATGCAACCGGAGATACGGCCTCAGAGCGCGGGGAGCCGTTTCAAACCAAAACCTCATCGACGCTCAATGACACTACCCCGCCCATCATCACGGACATCGAGGTCGTGGGGGTCACCTCCTGCTCGGCTGAGATCCGCTGGACCACGGATGACAAGACACGCGGGAAGCTGACCTACGGCCTGAATCCG
Source organism: Candidatus Eiseniibacteriota bacterium (assembly GCA_023128935.1). GTDB lineage: Bacteria > Eisenbacteria > RBG-16-71-46 > CAIMUX01 > WJJG01 > DAOVQB01. Next base: position 7,020 of record JAGMDA010000460.1, read on the forward strand.
CCCCTGGACCTGGAATCCAGAGAGTATCCCGAAGACGCGACAAAATATACTTACGGACATGCCCTCATTCTCACCGATCTGCTCGATGACACGACCTACCATTTCGCGATCGAGGTCACCAACATGGCCGCCCTGAGCACATCGACGACCGACGACCTCACCTTCCACACCCTCGCCATGCCCACCCTCGGCTTCTGCCCCGATACAATTGAGGCATCCCCCGGGGAGCTTTTCGACCTCGTCGTTTGCATCGCCAATGTGCAGGACCTGCATGGAATCGCGATGACGATTGTCTTCAGTCCAAGCGCCATGGAGGTACTGAGCGTATCCCGTGGCCCCTTTTACTCCAACCTGGACCTCGGCTACGGCCATTTCTGGAACGAGATTTGGCAGCCCAGTGGACGCGTTCTCGTCGAAGCCACGTGGGGTATCGAGTATGTCGATCACCAACCCGTCGGTACCCTCGCCGACGGCGATGGGAACATCTGCACGATCCACTGCCGGCTCAAGGAAGGCACCGGCGGCACTAGCGTGAGTTTCATCGAGTATGACTCCAACAGCGACGGGAAAGACGACACGCGCCTGCACGACCACAACCGCCTGCGCATCAGCACGCGCACCCGCCCCGGCATCATCCGCCTACCCTCCAACTAGCCATGATGCGGCCCCCGCTGAAGTCTCTCGGGGGCCCAATTTGGCCTCAGCCTTTTTTTAGCCTTCGAGGTCAAGAATGAAATGCCCCCGTCCGATAGAAAGGCACGAGAGTGAAATGGTCGTTGGGAGCATTAGCTCTCTTCGGCCTCTGGAAGTTCAGGGATGGACGTCGGCAGCGCGGTTTGCAGGGAATGGGGATACCGCAAGGAACGCGGGATTCACCACGGATCAGGCAGGCCGGCGGCAGACATGGAGCGGAGGGAGACGAAAAGATGTCCAAGCACAGGGTCTTGATGCTTTGTGTGCTCCTGGCGGTGGCCGCAGTGTTGGTCCCAAGGCCCGCCAGCGCCGCAGATACGTACGAGGCGGTCGTTGAGTACGACGGCCCCTATTTCCGAGTGGTGAACGCGCCCACTATCAACCAGCTGGTCGATGACCCGAAGGTTGAGATGCCGTTCATCACCCCTTACGGCCTGGCCGTCAGTGAGGAGACGGGTGCAGGCCTACGGATCATGAACTACGTTCTTGACAGCGGGAACAAGAGGCTTCTGGGGTTTGAAAGCCACATGGAGATCGAGCACCAGGCCTCGAGCGCCGCGCTCTTCAATTCGGGCGACGACGCAGCCGGCGAGTGGAACGCCACGCTCATCAACTTGACGCACTATGTGGACGGGGCCGCCTCCGCCACCAACTGGGTCATCCCACACTCCGAGGTCCTCAAGATCGGCGGTGTGGTCTGGAGCTGGGTGGCCAGTTTGACCGGCTTCACCGCGTCCGACAAGGTCTATACAATTGACTACGACGCGATCGGAGCTGGCGCTGCCGATGGTGCCCCGAAGATCACGCTGCCTGCCGCTTCACTGAGCGCGACCAGCACCTGGACAGTTGACTACTGCTATACGGTCAACAGCGGCGCTGGCACGGCTGCCTTCGGGACCGGCGAGATCGACCAGAACTGCAGCGATGCCGCCGCGGTTGCCGTCGTCGAGATCAGCCAGACCAGCCCCTCGGCGGCTGACTTCCAGGACCTGCGCGCGATCTTCATAATCGATGATTGCACCGCCACGACGACCGATGAGGTCTGGATCGTCGATGCGGCCGACAACAGCACGAATGGAGATGAGTTCCTGCAGGTCTACTCCATCACCGAGATGGGCACAGAGGCGTTCGTCGAGAAATACGACGACCTGCTCAGCGAACCCAGCGACGTCTATGTATCCTGCAACGGTTCGTACACGATCGCAACTTGTCCCAATCCAGCCACCACGTTTACGTCGGCGACCGTGATCGATGCCAATCAGATCACCGGTCACCGCTACCAGATCAAGTTGCTGGGTGCCCAGCCCAACGATCCGGTCACAGTGACCGACATGACTACGGGGCGCGTGATAGTCAACGGCGCCCATTGGACCGATCTGCCGGCCACCAGCAGCACGACCTATATCATCCCCGGCGTCGATCTCCAAATGCTCAGCACGGTGCTTGCCGGTGATGTCACCGAGTATGTGACCACCGTACGCACGGTCTATCAGCGTTACGCCTTCGTCTGCGACCGGGGCAACAACCGCATCAAGGTCGTCTCCTACGATGACTTTGCGCGCACCGGCGATGTGCTGCCCGGCGATGCCCACACCTGCGTGACCCAGCCCACGGCCGGTGGCGGATTGGGCACGGTCTGCCAGAGCGCGGATGCGGACTACTATGTCGCGGTCCCGGCCACGGTGCCAGAGAACTGGCAGACAGCCACACTCACGCGCCCGGTCAAGGAGAACTCGATCGCCATCATCGAAGATCCCGACGTCACACCGATCACCTGGACCCGCGTGGATGACATTAATACAGCGGGCCCGACCGACAAGGTCTTTGAACTCGACTGGTATGAGGGCTTCATTACCTTTGGCGACGGCACCCACGGCGCCAAGCCCACAGCCAGTGCTGATCTGAAGATCACCTACACGACCACGCCCGACATCATGCGCTATGGCAGCAACGGTGGCGGCGAGGGCCAGTTCTCAGGCCCCACTGGCATCTGCGCGAAGTGGTGCGCGAATCTGGGCGCCTTCGTGGTCTATGTGGCCGATACAGGCAACAACCGGATCCAGAAGCTGCTCTTCTATCCCGAGGATGCCGCGCTGCAGATTCCGCCGCGCATGAGCTTTGTCTGCGAGTGGAACACAGCCACAACCGCGACTGACCACCTGAACGGACCGACCGACATTGACATCGAGGCCATCGGAACGGCTCCCAGTGAGAGCTACTACATCGCGGTGGTCGACCACGGCAACGATCGGGTCGTTATGTACAAGGACACCAAGTTCGAGTACCCGGATGCCACCGTGCCCGCCTTCGAGACGACCATCGGCGGTAGTGGCAACGCGCTGGGGACTTACTCGAGCATCAGTGCCGTCGACCTGCTCCGCGCCCCGTGCGCGACGGCCATGGGCACAGAGCTGGAGATCTATTTGGCCGATGACTCGCGCGGCGTGATCACCAAGTATGTGAAAGCCCCCGCACCGACCATCACGCTCACCTTCACCGGCACGAGCACGTTGCCGGCCAGCTTCCCGCCCTCGAGCAGCTATCCGATCCGCTACACAGTGACCAACTGCCCCTCCGGCGGCTGGGTTGACTTCTACTTCGACACGGCCAGCACCTTCGACGAGACGACCGCCAGCGTCAGCATTACGCTGGGCGCAAGCGGCTGTGATGACAGTCCGGTGACTTGGTCCTTCGCCGATTCGCCCGGCGGCACGCCTGCCGATGGTACCTACTACTTGTACGCCCGCCTGAAGGATGCCGGCGGCAACACGGTGGCCAGCGACCAGGCCCAGAGCACGGAGCTACTGACAATCGACAGCAACCTGGTGCCAACCCTCCAGGCGCGTGACGACTTCGACAACGACTCGCTCATGCTCCTGGCACCCAACGAGACCCAGACGATCCTGCTCGAGCTGGCCTACCCGGACAGCGTGATTGCCTGCGTCTTCTCAGGCACATTCCCGAGCGAGATCCTGCAGGTCCAGGCCATCAGCCCTGGCGATGGCTGGGAAGGCACGGAGTACATCCAGCACATCTGGAGCTCCGACTATGACAACACCGCCGGGACATTCAATGTCTACACCAGCATCACCAACTCGCCGATCGGTCTGAGCAACGGACGCAATGTGATGGCCCGCATGAACGTGACGGCCGTGGCAGCCCTGACCGACACGGTGCGCTTCAAGACCGGCACTATCGTGGTTGACGGCACCAAGAGCGAGATCAAGGACATCCATGGCAATGTACCGTCCGAAGGCACCACCAGCTCGCTGGCAATCAAACTGGCCTATATCGGGGACGTCGCCGATGGCTCCGATCTGGGAAGTGTGCCCACGCAGCAGGCCAGCCCCGACGGGTACATGAACTTCGATGACATGACAGCCTTCACACTGGGTTGGAATGGTTCAAGCAACACCCAGGACCCGCTCGCCGACATGGGACCGGTAACGGGAACCTCCCCGAATCTGATCCCCTCGCGTGACGGGCTTTGGGATGTCGATGACCTGATGGCCTACACGGAGAACTGGACCTGGTTCACCAACAATGGCTACGGTGCGCCCCAGATATTTAATGCTATGCCAGGGATCGCCTTCACACCGCTCGGTGAGCCGGTTGAGGGTGCCACCAGCATATCTCTCAGTTCCGGAGTGCAGCTGCCGCTGCCGGGTCACACCTTCACCGTGGACGTGCACGTCGACGATGCCGACATGCTAACGGCGGTTATGGTCCGGGTCGCCTACGATCCGGCCGAGCTGACACTCGTCGGCACCGAGAAGGGCGAATTGCTCCAGCGCGATGACAGCAACGTGCTCTTCCACACCACCAGCCGCGAGGGTACTTGCGAGCTCTGCCTTGGCCGCCTGAACCGGGCCAAGCCCGGCGTGAGTGGCGATGGCATCGTGGCCTCGCTGACCTTCCAGATCACCACCCCGCCTGAGAGCGGTCTGGGCCTCGCCTACGATCTGCGCGATGCGACCGGTGATGTCCTGGCGCGCGGCTCGAGCGAGCTCGAGGGCTTCGCGGGCGGCTTGGTGAAGAATGTCATTCTATGCCAGAACTACCCGAACCCGCTCAATCCGAACACCAGCATCGTCTTCACCCTGCCCAGCAAGCAGGTCGTGAGCCTTGCGGTCTACGATCTGAGCGGTCGTTGCATCAAGACATTGGTCAACGGCAGCCAGGATGCCGGCATCCACACGATCGAGTGGAGCGGCCGGGATCAGGCCGGTGCCCCGGTGGCCAGTGGCGTTTACTTCTACAAGCTGCGGGCGGGCGATGTCGTCCAGAGCCGCAAGCTTGTGATCACCCGGTAAGACCTACACCGTGCCGGTGAGATCTTGCCTCTCACCGGCGCGGCTCACAACCAAAGGACCAGGGGCCGCGCCCACCACAAGCGCCCCTGGTCCTTTTCTTATGCGCTCCAGCATGGGGTCGGTTTTTGCCCCAGATGGGATTTTTTTCCCTAGCCCTGGTCAACTTCTTCCCGGCACCCGGCCCTCCTCGCCTCGCTACACTCACTCGTCTGTCACACTCTATGGCCTTCCTTGGCCGTGGCATCCCCTCGCGCCCGCAGGCGGACGGCCAGCGCCGGCCATGATTCCCGGGGAGGTGGGGCGCGTCTGCATCCTCTCCTCCATTTTCCATGCCAGTAGTCAGTTGCCGCAATGGCCCCCTGCCAGGCATGTGCTCTGCGTGAGGTCTTGGGTGGATAGTTTCACGCCCGAGGGACCTGGGGCGCAATCGGTCAGCTGGTTTCGATGGTCATCGAAACTCGCGGGGCAAGCGTGGCCCGGCACGAAGATTGCACACAGCTCGGAAGGGCCACCTCTCTGTGGCCGCGGGGGACATCATCGGCACGCCTCTGGCGTGCCGCAAAGGGGTCGGGACAGATAATGAGCGCTTCATTCTTTCGACAGAGGGCGCAACCGCCCGCAACGGGATCTGGGTTGACTCGAGCTGTTGACGGTCTCATAGCATGTCTGTTCTGCTTGGTGCTGTTGTACGCCCAGCCTGCGTGGGCGCAGGAGCACTATGCCGATGTGCCGGGACCTGACGGGGGCGACATCCTCTCGGTGTCATCAGCGGCTGGTCCCCCGCTGCATTCCT
>JAGMDA010000461.1 GCA_023128935.1 Candidatus Eiseniibacteriota bacterium
CGCTACAGATAGGCTGAATCGCCAGATAACGTGCAAGCTGAATCCACCGCCCTACTGTGACATCCGCCTTCACGGTTGGAATGCACCACTTGCAGCCTTGCCCCGGCATCCCTCTTGCACTCGCGCCGTGCGGCGACTTTTCCAGTTGTACTCAAACCTGGAGGAGAAATGCCACGCAGTGGCGAGCATCAAGACAAGACCCCTTTGCAGGATGAGCCCCACAGGGGGCTGTGGCCGCCAATGCTCACGCGGGAGTTGATCCTGCTTCAGGTGGCCGCGTTGCTCTTCCTCGCGATAGGGACCGTATGGCTCCTCCAGCGGGGGACAAGACTCCACGAGGCTGCGGAGCAAACGGCCCAGGAGCGATCGCTGACCGAGCTTGTCGCGCTGGCGGCGGGATCCGAGATCTCCTTCCAGGACTCCGCCCGCCTTCTGCGGATCCTCGAGTGCGCCACCAGGAAGGGCAATCTCCTGGCCGGCGCAGTGCTGGACAGCACCGGTACGGTCATCGCCCATACTGACATGGCGCAGGCCGGCCGGCAGCTTGATGAGCTGACGTTCCACGCGGGAAGTTGGGCGTCTTCGAACGAGATCCTCAAGACTTCGCTTTTCAGCCGGATTGAGGGACAGGGGCGGGTCTTCGCGCATCCCCTGGTTGCTGCCGGCGGTCCAGTCGGAACCGTTGCGCTTTTGCTCCCCGATACCAGGAAAAGCATTCTTGACGCAGAAGTCCTCAAGCTCCTGCTCCCAGCCGCCTTGCTCCTGTTGGCCTTCGTGGGCCTCATGCGCATCACGATCCGCCATGCGATTGGGCCGGCCTCAGACTTCTTGGCGCGCTTGACGGCCACCCTGGAGGATCAGGGGGAGTCGCACAACCTGAAGGGGTTTCCCACCAAGGAATACGACCGCCTTATGGATGAAGCCGTCTCTTGCGTCAGCGCCCTAGGCGATGCCAAGGAAACCCTCACAATCGCAAATCGCGTTCTCGACTTCGAAAGAAAGAGGAAGGGACTGATTCTCGACCACCTGCCTGACGCCCTGATCATGACGGATGCAGTTGACAAAGTGGCCTTCATGAACCGCGCCGCGGCCATCATTACCGATCGTGCGTCAGATGAGACGGTAGGCCAGGAGATCAAGACGCTCCCTGACCCCTTTGTGCAACTGCTGTCCGAGGCTCAGAAGGCCGGGCAGGCGCTCCAAACGATCCGCAAGGGCGATGTGGAGCAGCAGATCCTTCTCACCCGGATTCCGATGGGGAGTGCCCAGGGGCAAGCAGCAGGCACGCTCTATGTACTGCGGGATGTCACTGCCCAACAGGCTGCCCTTCAGGCACAGGGAGAGTTCGTCTCGCAGATCTCGCATGAACTCAAGGCTCCGCTCAACAGTATCTTGACCTATGTAGAAGCTCTAGCTGATGACGACCTGCTGAGCCAAGATGAGCGTAGGGAGTTTTCCAACACACTCAGTGCGGAGAGCCATCGCATGTCGCAGCTCATTGCGAACCTGCTGCAGCTTTCCCGCATACAATTAGGCAACCTCAATGCCAAATTCGGCTTCGTGAAACCTGTAAGTCTGATCACGGGTCTGGCCGAAACCCTGAGATCCCAGGCAGAGCGCCGCGGGCTGACATACGAAATCGATATCGCTGATAACTTACCCCCGCTCTATGGGGACAAGGATCTGCTGGGTGTAGCTCTCACGAATCTCATCACCAATGCGATCAAGTACACACACAAAGGCGGCCGGATCTCCGTGCGCGCAGCAGTGGAGGATGGCGATCTCTCGATAGAGGTTGAAGACACTGGCATCGGGATTCCGGAGGAGGATCGCTCGCGGATCTTCGAGCGCTTCGTCCGATCCGACCAGGCAGAGGTCCAGGAGCAATCAGGCACGGGACTCGGCCTTTCTCTGGTTAAGGAGATCGCAGAAATCCACGATGGATACATCACGGTGGAGAGCAGTCCGGGCAACGGAAGTCTCTTCCGCCTGCGTCTCCCATGTCGGGAGGTTGGTTCGAGACTGGATATGGGCGCGGCATGAGCGGGATTACCCCATAACTCAGGAGACGCTGATGGAACCCAGGCGCATCTTGATCGTCGACGATGATTCAACAGTGGCCCGCATCCTGGTCCGCGTCTTTGAGCGCGCCGGCTTCAGTGCTACAGCCGCTCGAAATGGGAAGCAGGCACTGGCCCTGCTGTCGAACGAGCATTTCGATGCCATGATATGCGACATCCAGATGCCGGAAATGGATGGGCGGGAGCTATGCCAGGAACTGTCAAGCTCCGGGCCATACTTCCCGGGTTGCACATTCATAGTCACGTCGCGATCGGAGGAAGAGGAACGATCTTGGGTCGCAGAACATCCGAACGTCGGGCTGGTGGAGAAACCGGTAAGCCCCAAGCAGATCATGCGCCTGGTTTCACAGGAACTGGGCGTGGAGATTGATGGACATCCTTCAGATAGGGATCAGAGAGCGGCATGAGCGATTCCTTGCGCGAGCGATTCGCGGCATTCATACGGAATGACTGGGGCGAGTTGATCAGCGATCTGGAAAAGGCGCTGGGAACTCCGCTCCAGATCCTCGACTCTGATGGGAGCGTGATTCTATCAAGCGATAGCATGCCCGCAGGCTCCTGCAACCCTTCCGGGACGAATCCGGCGCAAACCTGGGTACCAATTGAAGTAGATGGCGAGACCCTGGGCAGTTTGGTGGCCTTTTCCGACGACCTTCAGATGCAGCCATTGCTCTTCTCGTTCGCCTCCCGCATCGGCGAATCATTCACCACCACGCGCGATCTCGACGAGATGACTGATCAGCTCTCGCAGTCCTATGATGAAGTGAATCTGCTCTACCGCCTCAGCCATGCGCTCAGCCCGGATCAGGAGTTGCCCACCACCGCCCAGAAACTCCTGGGGGAAACAGCAGACCTGCTCGGGCAACGCCTGCTGATCTTCTGCCAGCCCGAACAACGCCGCCTGCAATGGAGCGTGGGAGCCGGCGCGGCCCTCCCAGAAGGCATGGATTGGTTGGTCGACAATGCGGATGCCATATATGGCATCCATACCCAAATCATCCAGGAGTCGCGCGGGCGTGGACGCACCGATGTCATAAGGTGCCCGGGAAGCTTGCCGTCCCCCCAGGGGCCCATCCATTACACGGCTAGCCCCTTCTGGGTCCAATCCTCCACTGCAGGATTTGTGGGCGCCTTCTGGATGGAGCAGGATGGCGCCTTCGAAACCGGAGAGCTGCACTTACTCGAGTGCCTGGCGAGGGAGCTATCCAACGCAGCCACCACACGACACCTCTACAAAGAAGTCAGCGACATGCTCTTCAGCACAGTAAGGAGCTTGGTGGCGGCCATTGATGCCAAGGATGAATACACTCGGGGCCACTCCGAACGCGTCTACCGGATCTCGATCCTGATCGGTCAGCGCCTCGGCCTTTCACGCGAGCAACTGCAAACACTCACTTGGGCGGCCATCCTCCACGACATCGGGAAAATCGCCATCAGCGAGCAGATCCTGAAGAAGCCCTCAAAGCTGACTGACAAGGAATTCGCTGTGATCCGCACACATCCAGAGAGGGGATGCAAGGTTCTCGAACCGATCCCGCAGTTACGCGATGCGTTGCCGGCCATCCGGCATCATCACGAGCGGTATAACGGAACGGGTTACCCGGATGGACTGAAAGGTGAGGATATTCCACTCTTGGCTCGCATCATCGCTGTCGCGGACACCTACGATGCCATCTCCTCGTCCCGCGCATATCGCGAAGCCCAGCCACTGGACTTCGCACTCAAGGAGATCCGAGATTGCGCCGGGACACAGTTCGATCCTGACGCTGCTGCCGCGTTCCTGGAACTGATCGAGAATGGCGTTCTTAAGGACGCAGACGTCGTGGGAATCGAGAGGCGCGCCGCCTGATGCCCGCGGCAGACGAATCCGAGGTGAGCCATGCAGGTCAAGACGAAGAGACTGGGCGTAGCCACTTACTTGACCCCAGACGGGCCTTTGATCGAAGAAAACCTGGCCTCTCTGGATGAGTGCGTTCAGGCCGCGCGCGCGCATGCGCCTGCCAACCTGGTTATCGATCTACACTTGGTTCCCTTCTTCGACAGCTCGGGCCTGGAGTATGTACTGGATCTCGCCACGAGCCTCCAGGAGACAGGCGGATCGCTCCGCCTGGCCGGCGCCAGTTCGATCTGCAGGGACGTACTGGAAATCACACGCCTCGATCAGGCGATCTCCGTCTTTGAGGATCTGGAGAGCGCTGGAAGGAGCTTCCTGTGATCAGGCGGGATGTCACTCGGAAGCCCCATCTGGGAGAATTGCTCGTCGAGTACGGGTTGATCACTCTTGAGCAGAAGGCGGAAGCGCTGCTGTTGCACAAGCAGAGCGGCCGCCGGCTCGGAGAAACCCTCGCCGAAATGGGCCTGGTGACGGAGGAGAACATAGCCAGGGTTCTGGCTAAGCAAGCCGGCCTGCCCTTTACCCGGTTGCGCAAGGGCCTGGTCGATCCCCGCACTGTGCAGATCATCTCTCGTGAGAAGGCCGAACTCTACGAAGCCCTGCCGCTCTTCTGCGTTCACGGCATGCTGACTCTAGCAGTGAGTGATCCCAATAAGATCAATGTCCTGGACATCATCCGCAAGCTGACGGGACTAGAAGTCCAGGCAGTTGTGACATTCAAGGATGACATCCTTCACATGATCGAAGAGGCCTACGCCGACAGCGAGGGCACGATAGAGGATTTCGCCTCTGGCCTCGATGAGGCGGATATCGAGCTGGTCTCACACGAAACCACCGGGCGGTTCGAAGACATCGCCGAGATGGCCGGCCAGAGCCCGGTGATCAACCTTGTGAACCAGATCATACTGAAGGCCATCAGGGAGCGCGCCAGCGACATCCACCTCGAACCCGAGCGCCAGTTCTTCCGTACCCGCTTCCGGATCGACGGTGTTCTCTACGATGTCATGCACCAGCGTATTGAGCTGCACGCGCCCGTCATTTCGCGCCTGAAGATCATGGCCAACCTGGACATCGCCGAACGCAGGCTCCCCCAGGACGGACGGATCCAGGTGCTTGCCCAGGGACGCACAGTGGACCTGCGTTTCTCTTCATTGCCCGGAGTTCTGGGCGAGAAGATCGTCCTGCGCGTGTTGGACAAGGAAGCCGGGATTGTGAACCTGGACCAGCTCGGTTTTGCTCCCCAAACGCTGCAGCTCTACCGCTCCCTCTTGTTCAGCCCTCACGGCCTGGTCCTGGTTACCGGTCCCACAGGAAGCGGGAAGACCACCACACTCTATGCGGGAATCCGGGAGCTAAACTCCATCGAGAAAAATATCGTGACCATTGAGGATCCCGTCGAGTACCAGTTCGACATCATCAATCAGAACCAGGTGAAGGATGAGATCGGCCTTTCCTTCGCGAGGATCCTCAAGCACACGCTTCGGCAGGACCCTGACATCATCATGGTGGGTGAGATCCGCGATGCGGAGACAGCGGGGATCGCGGTCCAGGCGGCGCTGACCGGTCACCTGGTGCTCACCACCATGCACACCAACGACGCCGCCAGTTCCGTTACCCGGCTCCTGGAAATGGGGGTCGAATCCTATCTGCTGGCCTCCTCCCTGATTGGCGTGATCGGCCAGCGGCTGGCGCGGACCATCTGTCCGAACTGTACGGCGTCCTATCATGCGTCCCAGGCTGAGATGGAAATACTGGGGGTCTCCGACAAGAAGAGCCTGCAACTTCTCAAGGGCAAGGGCTGTCCGCAGTGCTTCGACTCTGGGTATCGGGGCCGATTCGGCATCTACGAGCTGCTCGTTGTGGATCCAGAACTGCAGAGGATCCTCTTCCAAGAACCGACCGCAGCCCAGATCCGGGCCTACCAGATGGACAGAAACCTCCCCAGCATGCGCTCCGAGGCGCTCAGGGGTGTGCTCGAGGGCAAGACGACGCTCAAGGAAGTCACCCGCGCTGTCTTCGTGGACTAGCCGACGCTCAAGGAAGTCACCCGCGCTGTCTTCGTGGACTAGCCGACGCTCAAGGAGCTCACCCTGACTGCGTCATGCTCACCTCGCCGACCATCGGCTGCGCCGTGGCGGATCAGCGCCTCTCTCCCTCAAGACAAGGCCCGCCTAGTCCGATATCCCTACAAGGATCCTAGTTGTGTGGCAGCCAGCATGCCCATAACCCGCATCGGGGATGATGGTTGTGGGCACCCGCCTCCCCCGAGGAAGGTCGGGCAACCGCAAACCTTGGCCGGAGTGGATATTCTGTGGCGATCGATCTGGCAACAATCGATGAGACGCCTCAATCGGCACCGGAAGGGACCGCAAAGGAACCGCGGGCGGCGCCTCGCCCGCTGTCCAGATTCATGCGCATCCAGATCGGCGGGCCACGCAAGACCACGCTCAGCGATCTGGTTCTTTTCACGCAGCAGCTGGCGCTCCTGCTCCGGACCGGCAACGGTCTAGTGCCCTCGATCGGCGCCCTGGCCTCGCAGATGAAGCCCTCCCAATTGAAGGAGACGCTGCAACAAGTCCATGAACGCCTCCAGGAAGGTTGCGGGCTCTCAGAGAGCCTCGAGCCGCACGGCAGGATCTTTGACACGCTTTTCGTCAGCATCGTGCGAGCTGGCGAGGCCTGCGGTTCCCTCCGCCAGAGCCTGGAGCGGCTCACGGGCATCATGGACATCCGCCGACGCCTGCACGCCCGGATCCGGGAGGCCATGACTTATCCGACCGTCCTGATGGTTATCATGACCATGGTGGTCATCTTCATGCTGACTTACATGGTCCCCCGCTTCAGCGACATCTTCGCTGACCTAGGGGATGAGCTGCCCTGGACAACCCGCCTTCTCATGGGTTCAGGTACAATTCTGCGCTCAAGGTGGTGGGCCGTCCTCCCGATAGTAATGGCATCGGTGATAGGCGTACGCAGGCTCTGGAAAACGGCGGCAGTAGGCCGCATCTGGAACATCGTAAAGCTGAAACTCCCAGTCGTGGGTATGCTCTACAAGGATGCATACATGTTTCAGATGTTCTCGAGTCTCGGCCTGTTGCTGGGAAGCCGGGTCCCGCATCTGGAAGCCATTGCGATTGCGCGGGAGACCATTCGTAGCGCTCGGTACGAGGCGTTCTTCACGAGTCTGGCCGAGCACGTAGAAGGCGGCCGCGGGATGGCGCTGGCCTTTCAGGAGAGCCAGCTGTTTCCGGAGACCGTGAAACTCATGGTCTCAACCGCGGAGACGTCAGGGGCACTGGATGCGGCTATGGAGAGCCTGAGCGCACATTACAGAGAGGAACTGGAAGGCAGCATCAGGCGACTGAGTTCTCTGATTGAGCCGTGCATGCTCGTGATCATGGGAATCATGGTGGGTTTCGTGACGATCTCGTTCATGGTGCCTTTGTTCAAGCTGTCGCAAGCGGTTCACTGAGGGAAAACGGGTGCGGTCCGCCAGCGATACAGGTAAGGCGGCGTGCTGACGGGAAGAGTAGAGAGAGAAGCAGGAGAAGGAGTAGGGAAGCCATGAGACACTGTCTCTCCAGTCAGTCCGGATTCACACTGGTTGAACTGTTGATCGTCGTGATCATCCTCGGTGTGTTAGCCGCAATCGCCATTCCACAGTTCGGGAGCAATACGGAAGACGCAAAACTCTCCTCGCTGGACACAACTATATCCGAGCTCCGCAATGCCATCGAAATGTACTACCACCAGCACAAGTGCGTCTATCCCGGAGCCAAGAAGCAAACCGACGGATCAGACGTGGGAACGGCCGGAGAGGCGGCCACCGCGTTCGAGAACCAGCTGCTCCTCTATAGTGCTGACACCGGTGTCACCAGCGCCACGAAGGATGCGACCCATAAATACGGGCCATACTTGAAGAAGGCTCTCCCAACCAACCCGTTCAACAATCTGGGCACCGTGGTCTGCGACATAACGACCACCGACATAACGTCCGTCGCCTCAGGTGGCACAGCCGGCTGGAAGTTCTACATCAAGACCGGAAGACTGATCGCCGACGATGGCGCCCACGATTCGAACTAGCCGCGGCAGGCGCTCGACCGCCATGTTGGATCCAGAAGCTTGACCGCGTGGAATGGAAGGCACCAACCGACAGATGTCCAGACATTGCACCGGCGTGACGCTGGTGGAGCTGTTGATCCTCGTGGCTGTGGTCGCGGTGCTTGCCGGCACCGCGATTTCGCTTCTCTCCGGGGGTCACCTTGAAACTGCAGGTGAGGATGCGGCCCACCGATTGGCGACTGACTTGGCATTCGCGCAGGCCAATGCAATCGCCAACCGGTCGGAACGCCTCGTCATCTTCTCTGCAGTAGAGGGGAGCTATAGCGTTTGCTCCGCAGGGGGCACACCGCTCACCCATCCGGTGACAAAGAAGCCATTCTTGGTGGAGCTAACTGGCCTGTACCGTGGCGCCAATATTGCGATCCAGACAGCTAGTTTCGGCGGAAGCGACACCCTGCGTATTGGCGTCGACGGGATTCCCGTCTCCGGGGGAAAGGTTATGCTCTATGCGGGCGGAACTACGTGGCAGATTGCCGTGGCGGACGGCACCGGGCACATCAGCATCTCCGAATAGCCACTGTGCAAGGAACGCGCAACGGCCGTGGCGCACCGCACCGGGCACATCAGCATCTCCCCATAAGCACTGTGCAGAGAACCCAGCGTGCAACTGCTCTCGCGGCTTCACGCTGGTGGAGGTCATGATTGCCAGCGCCATCGCCGCGCTCCTTGCCACCGCGATGGTAAACGTGTTCTCAAACGCCTTTGATCTCTCTCAAATGGTTCGCCAGGGCGAGGGCATCCGGCGGGATGCTCAACTTTCAGTGAGCCTGCTTCACCGCGACATAAGCTGCGCCAAACGACTCCTGGCAGTCTCCCCCACCTGCCTCGATCTGCTCAGCGCCGATGGGGATCTGATCCGTTACAAATGGAGCGGTGCGAGTTCGGACTCCCTCTGCCGGCAGGTCAACGGGGGTGCATTGCGCGCGGTCGCTGCAGATGTCGATACGCTCTGCTTCAACCTCTACACGGTTTCGCGGTCCTATACCTCCGAGAAATGCCTCCCCGACACGCTCGAGAAGATCGTCGTGAAATTCGAGGAGGGTGACTGGGACGCCTGGGTGGCATCGACGGACTGTGAGTACAGGGATCGGGGGCAGCGCAGGGTCCAGGATGATGACTGGTGCGCGGAGGAATTTTGGGAACCGCCGGAAGATTTCGCAGCCTTCTCTCGCACCGCCCTGCGTGTGATTGCAAAGGACCACCTTCCCGCCCAAGTGGACCTCCTGGTGGAGGTCTACGAGGCCGACACATCGCCAGACGCCTACCCGGGGACGCTCCTTGCGGAGGGCCGCATCGACCGCAACAGTCTCACGGCCTTATACGAGTGGTATGAGGTGTCGCTGACGACTGTCGACAGCACCCCGATCGCGGCAGGAGGACACTACTGGCTCGTTCTGCGCCCAGATGGCAGCGGCGGGAACAGTTACGCTGGCCACATCCAGCGCGAGAGGATCAAGGACTGCGACCCCGGCGAATGGCCCCAGAACGGCATGTGCTATCGCGAGAGTGACAATGAAGGGACCAGCTGGAAGGCACAAAGGATCGACGAGGAGGTCTTCTATCGCCTGCATGGCTTCCAGGTAACGCCAAAGCTGACGGAGGTAACCGAGACAGTGGCCGATACAATTGGTGTGTCCTATCTGCTGACACTCAAACGCAATGGGGAGATGGAGCGCCGTGCCGGATTCGTCGCCCTGCATAACCTCTGATGCCCCCTCGGGCGCAAGGGGCAGCATTCTGCTGGCCGCCATGATCGTCACCCTGCTGGTGACGATGCTGGTGATCGGTGCGGCCTACGAAGCTGGGATGCGCATGGAGACGCGCCAGCAACTGCGCGGCAGCACGGAGGCGTTGGTCTATGCGCAAGCCGGGCTGGAGAACGGCGCGCGGCTGACAATCAGCTCACGCACCTGGGGCACCGACCTGGGCACAGGCACATGGATCAGTGCAAAACCGATTGGCAACGGCACTGTCACGGTGGTGGCCACAGATCCCGAAGACGGAATGATTGAACCCGACGGGAGCGCGGGGTCATCGACCGCGGATACGGTGCGCCTTTCATCCGCTGCAACCGCGGCGAACTTCACCCGCTCGCTCGTTGCCGACTACGTGCCATTCCCCCACGAAGCGCTGCGGCAGGTGGCCTATGGCCGCGACTATATCGGCCTGCAGGGCGTCGATGTAGAAGGCCGGCTGCGCTCAAACGGCAGCGTGTTGGATCAGGGCAGTGGCGTACTGGTGCGTGGCGATATCACCACACTGACGGGCGAGACGGTCTCCGCCAGTCTGGACGATGCAGACACGGACGTCTTCTTCGTCTCCGACTCCCTGACTATGCCCGCGGTGGATTTCTCCTGGTTCCAGGACGCCGGCGAAGAGGTCGGGCTGCCCATGTCTGGATTCTTTTTGAACAGCGTCTTCACGCGTGACAGCAACCCCAACGGCTCCCCTTCCGCCAGGGCCATCTACTGGATCGATGCTGCCGGAGGGGATGTCTACTTCTACCAGGTCGCCGCCGAGGCCTGCATCGTGGTTCTCAATGCAAATGACGTCATCGTGGGCAGTTGGCTCTCGCAGGCATACCGCTACTATCACCGCTCGCCCGATCCGGACCGGCTCCCCGCCCTTCTCGTGCAGGGCAACCTGCATATGAAGATCAAGGCAGATTCGCTGACATTCTCAATGGGCGGTGCGGACACAACAGTGGCCTGCGGCCTGGAGGGGGTTTTCTACTGCACAGGCGAGCTCTGGGGGCCACAGCTGTATGCCACCGACCCGATCAAGGTCGAGGGAGCATTGCTCGCCGACGAACTCCATCTGATCGGCCCAGGAACGCTCATCCGGCATGATCCCGACCTGAACATGAACCCGCTGGCAGAGCTGACGCAACCTGGGCTGCGGCTGGTTGCAGACTCGACGAGGGAACCGTGATGGCCCGCTGGAATAGCAAGTTAGCCAGCGCTGGTCAGCGCCTACGCGCTGTGGCCGCACATCTACCCGCCCTTGCGACGATGCACGGTGAGCAGGCCAAGCGGGGTTTGACACTGGTTGAGACGCTCATAGCAACGCTCATCATGGCCCTGCTGGCCTCCGCAACCATGAGTGCGGGGCGTGTCGTTCTTGTCATGGAACGGGGGGCGGAGGATTCCTGGCGGGCAGCCGAACTCGGCCTGGGGCTTCTCGAAGAGGTTGCGACCCTGCCCTTCAACGACCCGCAGAGCGGGGGCACATCCATCGGCCCGGAACTCGGTGAATGGGTCCCCCCGGGGAACCGGGCCCTCTTTGACGACGTCGATGACTACTCGGTTTGGAACGGATCTCAGACGCTCCAGCAGAAGGACGGCACCGCGATCAACTTGCCCGGCTACACCAGGGCTGTATCGATCAGCTATGTGACTGCCGGGGATTTCAGTGCTGTATCGCTGCTACCCACCGATTACAAGAGCATCACAGTCAGTGTCTTCGAGAAGGGCGACCTGGTGGAGACCTTTACCACGGTGAGGGTAGAAGGAGGTCGGGATGTCGATTTCGACGGCTAGACTCGGGCTGCAGGGGTTCCGAGGACTGCGGAGGCAGCCGAAGCGGAGTCGCGTGGGAATCGAGGCCGGAGAAACCTGGTTGCGTTTTGCGCAGCAGAGCCGTCGCGAGGGCGGTCACCCCTGGTCTGTGGCCGAGGCACATCTCTCACCAGGGCGCATGGATGACTCCAAGGAAACCGGCCGGCACCTGAGCAGAGTGGTTAGGGGAGCCGGGATCTCGCGCGGATCAGCAATCTGCGCCATTAGCTCACCGGCCATTGACATCTTTCCCCTGAATCTTCGAACTACGGGGCCGGGGGAACTAGACGGCTTGGTCGTATCCCAGGTGCGGGAGCAGCTCAGCTACTCGATCGAGAAGGCTGTGCTCGACTATGCCGTGCTGCCCGATCGAGTCCGCAGGACAGGAGATGACACAACGGCTGTGCTCGCCTTCGCAGCACCGCGGGCCCTGGTCGAGAGTCTCTTGCAGACCCTTGAGCGCGCCGGAATCGTCCTGGACCGGCTGCTCACCCCGGCATGTGTCTTGGCACCGACGGTCGCTCAGAGCGACCCACAGTCGCGGCACCTTCTGATCGCCACGGGCGAGGATGCCACCTCGGTCTCGGTGGTCGAGGGCGGCTATGTCCTGCTGGAGCGCATCCTCTCCTGGAGTTTGGGCAGCCTCATCCGGCACTTGCAGGCAGAGCTGGATCTGGAGGAGGGCCAATGCCGCTCCCTGCTCACCCGGACTCCCCTCGCGGAGACCCCGGATGTACAGGAGGAGGCCGTGGGCACCTCGGAGCGCTCGCTCGAGAGCACGCTCCAGGAGGTGCTGGGGCCGTCCTTCCAGGAAC
>JAGMDA010000462.1 GCA_023128935.1 Candidatus Eiseniibacteriota bacterium
CCTACTCGAACGCAGGCCACAATCCGCCCGTGCTCATTCGGCGAACGGGTCGGATCGAGTGGCTGGAAGAAGGGGGACTCATTCTGGGCAGTTTCCCACGCGCCGTCTATCGGGAGGGCTTCATCGACCTACAGGAGGGGGATCTGCTTGTTTTCTACACCGATGGGATCACCGAAGCGCTCTCACCAACTGGCGAGATGTTTGGCACCGAGCGGCTCGTCAGTGTCCTGAAGGGAGTGCCTACTGAGGAAAACGCCCGCGGGATCTGCGGCAGAATCCTGGAGGCTGTCCACACCCACTGCCAATGGGGCCAAATGGAGGATGATCTGACAGCAGTTGTGTTGCGGGTGACCCAATCCCCTGCTCAAGATGATGCCCCGGATGGCTGATATCAATGAGTGAAGCGTCACATCCGACGGACGGGCCGTGGGGTGGCCGACTGAGTGCTGGGTGGTGGTGACTAAAGCGTTGAACCCGGGCAGACAGGGTGCGAGGATACACATATGTTCAGGAAAGAGGAACGAGGTGAGATCAGGCCTGCTGCTGATAAGACCACAACCATTATCGGGAGCGGCACGCACTTCAACGGTATCCTGCGGGTGAACGGGTCATTGCGGGTAGACGGGGAGGTTGAGGGCCAGATCCAGGTGACCGAGTGCCTGACTGTTGGGTCAACGGGCGTGCTTAAGGCCGAGTTGGCGACCGATTCCGCCGTGATCGCCGGCCGCATCAAGGGCCGCGTATGGGCCAAGGGCAAGGTTGTGCTGCAGCGAGGCGCCCGGTTGGAGGGAGACGTCCACGCGATGACCTTCAAGATTGAGGACGGGGCCTTCTTTCAGGGCAACTGCGCTATGGGCGCCGATAGCAAACTCTCGTCCACAAGCCAGCCAGGCGTTGGGCCGGGGAAGGATTCCCAGTCCTATAGCGGGGCGCTCAAGGTCATCGGGAACTAAGTCCGGGCCATGAACGTAAGTGGCGCTTCCCGGCACGGGCCGCAGGCGTCGGGTCTGGACGGCTGGGCTTGATCCGGTTTACTCGCTCCCCAACACCAGGATGTCGGGTTGGCAAGAGGGGATAGCTTGGCGTGAATGGGTATGGGCGCGGTGGCCTCCGCATGGGATCCGCATTGACCGATGGTGTCAAGTATCTCCTCATCTGGAATGGGATCTTCTATCTCTTTCAGCACTTCATTGTTCCTGGAAAGGCCTTGGTGGCGGGCCTGAATATAGAGCAGCTACTCGGCATCATTCCCGTGCTTGTCTTGAAGAAGGCCTTTCTCTGGCAGGTATTCACCTATCTCTTCCTACACGGCAGTTTCTTCCATATCCTCTTCAACATGTTTGCGCTCTGGATGTTTGGCAGCGATCTGGAGCGCATGTGGGGCACGCGGCGTTTCTTGACCTATTACTTCTTCACTGGCGTGGGAGCGGGCCTGATGACCGTGGTGTTCACACCCAACGGTGTCATACCCACGATTGGGGCCTCCGGCGCCGTCTATGGTCTATTACTGGCCTACGCCATGTACTTTCCTGAGCGCCGGATCTACCTTTATTTCCTCTTCCCCGTGCCCGTGCGGCTCTTCGTGTTGATCTTTGGGGGCATTGAACTGCTTGCTTCGATTTCGCAACGCAGCGGTGGCGTCGCCCACTTGGCCCACCTGGGCGGGCTGGTTTTCGGGTGGATCTACCTAAAGTGGGCTGCCGCTGCGCTAGCGCAATGGCAGGCAAGACGGCGTAGGAG
>JAGMDA010000463.1 GCA_023128935.1 Candidatus Eiseniibacteriota bacterium
GACGAGACGACTCTTGGCGACGCGTCCGCCAGGATGGCAGATCAGGTGCGAGAGGACGGGTTGCACCAGGTGAGGCGTGAGCTTGACGGTCACTATCGCACCAAGGATCACGATGATAGAGGGGCCCACCGCATAGGAGACGGGCAAGAGCAGTTTGCCTAGTTCACCGCGGATGAGTGGGGTGGCAATCAGAGTGGCCACCAGTGAGAGCGTTCCTGTGAGACAGTATGCGACGAATGCTATAAAGGACTGCTGCACGGCCCATATGGCAAGCACGGCAGATACGATCGCACCTGCGGCTAGCGAGCAGGCAAGACCGAAGGACAGGTAGAGCAGAATCAGGCTAGGCCATGGCATGCCAAGGAGGTGAAAGTGGCCCCAGAAACCGATCAGGGGTTCCAACAACCAGATGGCCCCAGAAGCCAGCCCCAAGATCAGGATCGCCAGCAGGCGGGCGCCTGCATCGTACCTACTCATTTGTATTCCTCTGTATTCCTCCGATAAATATGCTCCTGTCTTGTCACATATCCCCCCCTGCAGCCAGGACTTATCTTGACAAGTATTCTGTCACGTGCCCTATTAATCGTCAAGGCCGTGGAGGGTAGGCTCGGGACGAGTGATTCCGCAGCGACCTCTCCCTGGGATCTTGGGTGCCCATAAGTCGCGTCTCCCTCCTCCAGTAACACGCGTACCACGACCTCTGGCCCCATCGGGAGAGGGAAAGGAGGCGCTACATTTCGTCAGATGGTGGCATCACGGTGGTGCTACCTGAGTAGCTACGATGGGGTTTCCTCTGCGGAAGAGGCAGCTGACCCGCAACCGGCCTATCGCGCTCGCTCACAAACCGGGCTTCTCACCGACCCCCCGCTGACACTATTGAGGGAGCCGCACTATCGTTTGGCGTGCAAACCGGGCGCCGCTGCGCGTTTCCAGGTAGTAAATGCCGGGGCTCACCTGTTTGCCACCGGCCGCCTTGCCATTCCAGGCCGCCAGGCAACGTCCATCCCCGCCCGCCCGCGCAAGACCAGAAGCGACCCGGCGCCCAAGCGGATCGTAGACGGTCCAGCGCAGGGCATCTCCTGACGAAAAGTTCCCGGGGGCTTCCACCTGGAAGTGCAACGTCTCCTGGAAGGGATTTGGGGCACAGTGAATGCGCAACCTGGTGGCCGCGGTGTCTGTTTGCCGGTCGGGCTCGCCGGTCTCCGGCACGTCGGCTGCCCCTCCAGTCAGAAACGTGAAGGTCTCCCGCGAGAACCGGCGATTCCCCGCGATGTCATCCACGGTCACTTGCCACTGATAGGTCTTCTCCGGCTCCAGGAAGAACGGAAGAGTCAGGAGCGTGTCGGATCCCGCCGCGATGCTACACGAGTTCACGGGGTCCTCTACGTCCTCGATCCAAATGGCATATTCGAGAGGGGCGCCGCTGTCGGGATCCTCGCTCGCCCGCCAGATGAAGGTTGGGGCAAACGTCAACACAAGTGCGCTGTCCGCAGGTTCCACGAGCGAGAAGGGTACGGGGAACTGCACAGGCATCCAGTTCAACGCCGCTTCGGTATTGATCCGCCCCCAGCCGTACTGGTTGTCTGGAGCCCCGGCCCGATCCGCGGTTTGCATCAGAGCCTCCCGAGCATCCATGGGACCCCACTCGGGGTGCGCCTCGAGGAGTAGAGCTGCGGCGCCGGCCACCAGTGGCGTGGAGAGCGAAGTCCCGCTTGCGTGGCCATAGGTGTTCGTTCCCCCCGCGTCGGCCCAGTAGGTGTGGCGTCCGCGGGCCACGACCTCTGGCTTGATCCGACCGTCGTAGGTGGGCCCGCAGGCAGAGAAGGATGCGATCTCGCCCAGGCTGTCGACGGCACCGACTGCAATCATGCTGTCTGCGTCGGCAGGGGTTCCCAAGCTGCCCATGTAGCAGCCATAGTTACCCTGAGCGTTGACGCAGAGGATTCCGCGCTCGGCAGCGATGTCGAGTGCAATCGAGATGACAGCGGTGTCGCCATCTTTGTCCTCATACTCGTAACAGAAGCCGCAATCAAAACAGACATAGCAGAGGCTGGCGCTGGTCAACACAACCCCCAGGCTATCGGCCCACTCCAGAGCGGCGACATAGTAGTCCTCCTCCACCCTCGTCTCGGAGCGGATGTCTTCTGTCTTGGACAGGGCAAAGGTGGCGCCGTAGCCCGGTCCGATGAGATTGCCGGGTGCGTAACCGCCAGCTGTGCCCCAGCAGCCAGTGCCGTGATTATGCTGGTTTTCATCATCCTCGGGTTCGTTTTGAACATTGCCGTCCCCAAAAACGAAATCCCATTCCGCGAGGAAATCCGTCTCGGCGAAAGCTTCGTGATCCTTGCGGAAACCGGTGTCGATCATCATCATCAGCACACGGTTGCCGGAATAGCCCATCTCGTGTACGGCCGGAACACTGATCTCCTCGAGTTGGCCCTGTGAGGGGCCATAGTCCAGTCCGGGATCCCGGCCATCGGCGAGGCTTTGAGGCGCAGCACTCAAGGCGAGGGCGGATGGATCTCTTGGCGTTCCATCGATTGACCGGATCGTTCTCTCCAACGGCCGGCCGAGATCGTCCCATTCCGGGCCGATCGATGCCACTGTGGCAATCGCCACTGGGCGAATTTTCGCGACAAATGGCAGGGAGGCGATGCGCGGAAGATCTGCTGGGGATAGGCTCACGCTCACCGCGTTCAGCCAGCGGCTTATGTGGCGCAGCCGACCGATCTCGGCAACCTGGCGGACGAACGGCTCATAGAGCGGCCGATCGCGCTCATCTGGAAGCGCGATCCCGCCAGCGCGGACCCTGCGCGCCCAGACCTCAGGCGGCGTGGAGCGGGCAAGGCCCAGGATTTCCTCGGTGCTGGGATCCCGGGAGACCCTACTATTGAAAAACACCCAGTAGGCACGACAACCCCTGTCATCCAAGGCGGTTACGAAAGTAGTGTCCAGCATGCCGGGAGCAGTAGCCCTCGAGCTCGACGGGGGGATAGAGCATGCTAACAAACACAACAACATTGCAATAAGAAGCATTTGCTTCTTCATA
>JAGMDA010000464.1 GCA_023128935.1 Candidatus Eiseniibacteriota bacterium
CTGAAGGGATCCTGCACTTCCAGTTGGGTTTAGACGCCTGAGTTCAGCATCTGCACCGCGCGGGGAAGCACCTTCTAGCTCTATTATACGCCACCGGAGGCCCTGGGGCACTAGATTGAGAGGAGTTGATTTCAAACTAGCTTAGGGGTAGTCTATTTAGGTGTAGTCTGTTTGTGTGCAGTCTATGTATGTATAGTCTATTATTGTGGACCTCTATGAGAGACTCGCCTGAAGGAGGTTGCCATGATTCCCCGTAATAAACTGCGTCTCGGGTCACTATTGATGCCTCTCCTTCTCTTGCTGCTATTGTCCGCAGTCTGGACGTCACCTCAGTTGGCTGCTGCGAATCCGCTTCCACCGGGAGTGATGCTCGTCCACGTGCAGCCGGTGGATCCAGATTTCTGTGACCAGAGCACAATCACAACCTGTCCTCAGGTCGTGCAGTACACTGAAGCTTTGGGCGTGCTTGAGTTTGACATCTTCGCCTTCCCGCTGGAATACGTATGGACGACTCCCGAGATCGCTGTCTACAGTCTGGAAGTCACCGTGTGCTGGCCACCTGAGTGGGATTTCGTTGATGCTCAGATCTGCGGCGATGG
Organism: Candidatus Eiseniibacteriota bacterium; assembly: GCA_023128935.1. Lineage (GTDB taxonomy): Bacteria > Eisenbacteria > RBG-16-71-46 > CAIMUX01 > WJJG01 > DAOVQB01. Next base: position 600 of record JAGMDA010000464.1, read on the forward strand.
TGAAGGGACCATCGAGCAGATTGGGCCCAACCAAGCCACGCTTTCTGCTACCTGGCCCGCATGTCCCCTGATCACAAGTGACGACCCTCTCTTCCTGGCAGGCAAATTCGTTATGAACGTTGCCAGCGATGGGGAGTTCCATGTGTACTTCAACAACGGCAGGATGGATTGCCCGCCAAATGATTTCGAGATTGGGCTGCTCGAAGGCGCTGCCCGCGCCGGGGTTCAGTGCAGCTACTGCTTCACTCCTTGTGATCTGGGGGAAGCGTGTCGTCCCAACCTCAGTCCCAATACGCTCGAGCTGGAAGCTGTTCAAGGCGAAATGGCTGAGGGTGAGATTGATGTTCTTGTGGCAGGAGGCGACTTGACGTATCCGTGCGATTTTACCGCAGATTGCACTGAAGGCTGGATGAGTGTTCAAGTGATCTGGATTGACGAGGAAGAGTACCTAATCCACGTCACGGCTGATGCCTCGAGCCTGGATGCGGGAAGCTATCAGGGATGGGTCCGGGGCAACAGCGAATGCGTTGATTGCACTCTGGTGAACTTCACAGTCCAGGCCATCCAGGGGATCCCGGACGGGGACGACTGGTCCTCCGCGGACCCAAAGAGGCCCAGTGCCGTGAGCTGGGGCAAGCTGAAAGCATTCTACCGCAAGTAGAAGCAGGGCCGTTGGGCAAACATGCAGAAGTAGGAGCCGGGGCGTTGGGCAAACATACCCTTTTGGGGATCGCGCATCAGTAGGTCAATAGACCGGCAGGCACGGAATGGGTAGAACCATATCGGCGACAGTGTGGAGAGCGCCCGGCTTTATCGCAGGCGCTTTTCTCATTGCTCTGATCGTGGTCCTCTGTGTGTGGGCCGATGCGGGCTATGGAGACGGACGAACCCACGCGCAATCCGATGTGTCTCGAGGCTTGCCATTGCGGTTTGACTCAGAGATTGTACGTCTGTTCATCGAAGACGACTCGCTCAAAGTCGAGGGCACCTACCGCCTTCTTTGCCGGCCACGGCGCGTCGCGATAGTATCGCTCTTGTTTCCCTATCCCGTCGACAGTCTCTTGGGTGGTGCCAGGACGAGCTGCGTGAAGTGCCGCGTTCCGGGAGGTAACTGGCAAGCGGTGAGTTATGAGGAGTTGCCTCAACGCATGGGTGCACGCTGGATGGTTCCACTGGATCTGGGAGATACACTTGATGTGCACACCGTCTATCACCAGGCCATCCTGGCATCGTATGCACGCTACATTGTGACCACGACCAGTGCCTGGGGCCGGCCCTTGCGGAAGGCGCGGTTTGAGATCTATCTGCCGGAGGATGCGAGAGATCCGCAATTCAGTTTCCCATTCGAGTACCAGGTTTTGGGCGATCGATCCTGCTACTGCTTTGAGGCCATCGGTTTCATGCCGGACCGGGACATCACGGTTTCTTGGAATCATGCCAGCGATGGTCGCTCGGGCACAGAATCAGCATCGCATTGACCCCTCCCAATCAGAGCCGCTTTTGCTTCTGGCCCACGGATTTCACAAACCATCTCCTGTGGACTCTATCTATAGTATGTCGAGGTGTGAAGCCTGACCTACGAGGTCTCGCGCAGCCCTTTCACAAGATCAGTAAGCTCCACGTAGGAGTCCACGACCCAGTCGGTATTGCGGGGACGCCGGGCTGCATGATCTGGATAGGAAGCGCGGAGAAGTCCCAGGAGAAGAACCGTCCGCATTCCCGCATCGCGCGCCCCGCGGTGTTCGTCGCTGCCGCCATCGCCCACATAGAGGCAGCTCTCCGGTGTCACTCCCAAGCGGGAGGCGCAGCGCAGGTAGATCTCCGGGTCCGGCTTCATGACACCTTCATGACAGGAGACTAGGACCTCGTCGAAGAACGGCGATAGAGGAGATTCCTCCCAGGCCTCCACTTCGTCGAGCCCGGCGTTACTGATCAAGCCGATCCTCAGTCCCCACTGCCTTAGCTGCTGGAGGCCGCCGAGGACCTCGGGGCGGACGTGCAGAAGCGCTGCGCGGAAGCGGGCCGGTCGGGCGTCGACTGCTCTGCGGATTTTTCCCTCTGGGATGGAGGGATCGATTGCGTGGGCGATCATGCGAATGGATTCGTAGGGATCTTCAAGCGTGCCAAGGGCATGATGCGGCGACTCCTCGATTATCTTGCGGGTCCACGCTCCGGGGTCAACTCCCAGAAGAGCATGCGTTGAATTGCCCGCTGGAACAGCACTGAAGTCGATCAGGGTGTGGAAGAGGTCGAAGATGACAGCGCGTACTCGCTGCGGCGATCGCAGCGCTGTGTCATCCAATTCCTCCGAAAGCGGTCTTTTCTGTTCCCTGCCAGGCATAGAGGCCTCCTCAAATGAAACGAGCCGCGCATAGCGGCCCGTGGGTGACCGGTTTCAAAGCATGATAGAAACCCGTGACCCCAGCCGTCAAGGTGAGGATGAGACTGTGCCGAAGACGCTTTGCAGCTGCGGCTGGAGCCTTGGACCTGTATCCTGTGGGGTGATTGATTGTCTGGGGACCTGCGCGAGCCCTAAGATGAAGCCGCGATAGGGAGTGCTATGGCAGCCACGGAGAAGCCGGGGACATGGAGGATGCAGATGGACAAGCTCGACCATATCTTCGAGAAACAGCATGAGTTGAACCACTACACCTTCCAGAAGAATGACCTTGTAGACTTTGACAGGATTCCCCATGACCGTGAGCTACAGAACACGTGGCTGCGCAACTATGCCCTTGCCATGACACAGGAGGTCTCCGAACTGGTCGACTCCACCAACTGGAAATGGTGGCGGACCAAGGTGGACCTCTTCGATGAACAGAACCTCAAAGTCGAGCTGGTAGACATTCTGCACTTCTGGGTCAGTGCATGTCAGGTCATGGGGCTCTCGGCCGAGGATATCTATCGAATGTACATGCAGAAGAATGCCATCAATGCCAAGCGCCAGGATCACGGCTATATGTACAAGGACGAGACCGATAACCGCACGATTCAGTAACCCTCCAGAGTTTCTTAGGGCCCTTCGCGAATACCGCAGTCAATTGCTCCGACAGGCGCCCGCCCGGCAAGGCGCGACGACGACGCGATGGCGCCCATCACGGAGGAGGAGCAACGCGGCCCGGGTCGGACGTGCTCTATTCCACCGTCACGCTCTTGGCCAGGTTCTTTGGCTGGTCGATGGGGCACCCCTTCAGCACAGCAAACTCGTACGCCAACAGCTGAACGGCGACGGTAGTGAGGAAAGGTGTAAGAACCTCGTCGGTTTCCGGAAGAACGATCACCTGATCAGACAACTCGCCGAGATCGCCTGCTTCCCCCATCGTTAGGGTCAGAACAGGACCCCGCCGTGCGCGGACTTCCTGAAGATTCGCGACAGTTCGGTGAAATGAGGAATCCCGCGGAATGATGAAGATCGATGTGAAAGCATCATTGATCAACGCAATGGGCCCATGCTTCATCTCGGCGGCGGAGTAACCTTCCGCATGCACGTAGGCAATCTCCTTGAGTTTCAGGGCCCCTTCCATCGCCACGGGGCAGGAGTAGCCGCGACCCATATAGTAGAAGTTCTCTGAGGACGCGAAGCGATTGGCTGCCTCCTGAAACTCATCGCGCATCCCAAGCAGCTTGCGTATCTTGTCCGGAATGGCTTCGACTTCAGCGATGAGCTGCCTGCCCCGCGCGAGGGACAGATCGCGCATACGACCCATGAGAAGCCCGAAGAGAAAAAGAGCCATCATTGTGTTGAGCATTGTTTTCGTCGATGGAACGGCGTACTCGAATCCCGCATGAACATAGATGCCTGCGCCGGTCTCGCGGGCGATCGTGCTGGCCACGCGGTTGACAATCCCCATGATCTTCCCGCCTTTCCGCTGAACCTCCCGCAAAGCCATGATCGTGTCGGCCGTTTCCCCTGATTGTGAGATAGCGAAGAAGAGCATGTTCTTGCGAACGATTGGGTTGCTGTGGCGGTATTCGGGTGCGTATTCAGCAGTCGCTTCGATGCGTGCGAAGTGTCGGATGATCCGCGCGCCCACGCATCCGGCGAAGTAGGAGGTGCCGCAGGCAAGCAGGCGCACGCGGTCGATATCAAGGAAGTCCCGGGGTTCCATGTTGAGCCCGCCTAGATGCGCGGTGCCGAATTCCTTCTGGATGCGTCCCCGGAAGCAGTTCTCGAGAGCTTCGGGCTGTTCGGTGATTTCCTTGAGCATGTAGTGCGGGTAACCGCGCTTTTCGACGACGGTGGGCGGAAGATCGAGGACGCTCCAGTTACTGGTCCTGCTTTCCCCGCCGTTCAACTGCCGGATTTCATGCTCCTTGCCAACGAGCACGGCAATGTCGCCATCCTGCAGGTGGACGACCTTATCGGCTCGCCCTGCAATGGCCACAGCATCGGAGGTGACGAAAGTGCCCTCATCGGAAATTCCCACGGTCAATGGAGATCCCTTACACGCGGCAACAATCTTGCCCGGTTCGGATGCATGGATGACTGCGATCCCGTATGTGCCCTCTACTTGCCGCAGGGCCATGCAGACGGCATCCTCCAACGACTCTTTTTTATGCTCGG
>JAGMDA010000465.1 GCA_023128935.1 Candidatus Eiseniibacteriota bacterium
CCATCTGTCCTAACCCCTAGACGATAGCCCCATAAACTCTATCAATCTTCCAATCTTCTGACAGTAGCAGTCTAGGCAATGGCACCGATCCTGACAAGTACTGCCCTACAAATACCCAACCCGTCATCCTGCGCCTGAGCAGCCCCCCCTGATCCGTCCAACTAGTGGCTGGGGAGCAGGGATTCGAACCCCGGTTCCGTGATCCAGAGTCACGTGTCCTGCCACTGGACGACTCCCCAAACCCAAGATCTGAGGAGTCTAGCCAACGCCCTGAGCACCTTCAACCCCATTCTTCGGCAGGCAGGCAGAGACGTCCTCCCTTTTCTCCAAGCAGGGCGCCACTTCCCCTCCCGAAGCTTAGTAACTCCCCAAGCTCAGCAATTACCGGCCCTGAAGCTCGCCACGCCCTACACTCGCAGTGACCAGGCCTTGTGGGAGAAACCTCCTACTTGACCATCAGGACACGCCGGTGGACTGAGCGACCCGCGGCCTCAAGACGCATCAGATATAAACCAGATGAGAGCATCTGACCGTTCCCATCCCGGCCATCCCATTCGAGGCAGTGCGTTCCAGCGGGCAGCGACTCATCCAGGATAACGCGAACCACGCGACCCTGGGGATCCAACACGCGCAGTTTGGTTGACACCTCGGAACCAGCACCCCCAGGAATACCGAAGGCAACGTCCACCGGCTTCCCGCAGAGCAGGGGGTTTGGCCCAGCCCGGTGCAACGCCAGTTGCATCCCGCCGGCCGACGGCACCAGCACTGTTGCACGTGGGCCACTAAGGGTGTGCCCGTCGGATAGCACGACCTTGATGGAATATTGGTAGGTCCCGGGAGTACCGGGACTGTCGTCGAAGGCGTAATGCTGCACGCCACAGCCACCCTTGCCCGGCACTTCTCCTATGAGCACCGCGGAGCCCCCATCCGGCCCGGAGCGTAGAATGAAGAAGGCTTGCACCGCTTCACCGCTGGACCAGGCAAGATGCACGCACCCCTGCCCATCCACATGAGCCTCCTCCAGCGTCACCCGAATACCCACCGCTTCAGCGGGGGTAAAACGGTTGCTGTTGACGCTGTCACGGTGCCTCATCGGCCATGGGTTGTCCGCTGGATCGAACGGCACTGTGGCAAGATCATAGACATACAGCGTGAGGTCCTCTTTGGCCTGTCCCACCAGGTTCTGGTAGCCATCGCCATCCACATCCCAGGCAGCCAGCGACTGCATCAGAGGAAGACCGCCGAATGGAAGGGGGAAGCCTGCCGCCGGTTTCCCCTCCCAGGTATAGGCATGGATCTGCTTGGCATTGTCGGCAAACACGATCTCCGGGCGACTGTCCTCATCAACGTTGGCCAGGATGCTGGACCCGAACCTGGTTGACCCGCCCGGCCCAACCTGAACAGGGAAGCCATCAACAATTTCTCCGTTAGTGGCATTCCATACCCAGAGCTTCCCCTGGCTCTCGACAAGAGCGACTTCGGGCCCAGCATAGTCCGCGTTGAGCTCGCCGATGACCGGCTCGGGCTGCACATCGTAGTCATCAAACGCCTTGTCCAACAAGGCCTCCCAGACCAGAACCGCCTCGCCCTGGCCGAAGAGGTCCTCCTCGTACTCGATGCACCAGAGCCTGTCGTAGAGCACCATGAAGATCTCATCCATCCCGTCGCCATCCACATCCGCCAGGCTGGCCGCGGAGTTGCCTCTCGTATCCGTGCTGGCCCCGAGATCCGAATACTTCAGACCTCCCTCGAAACCCGGAACATCTTCCCCTGTTTTTCCATCCACCACACGCAGGGACTTGCGATTGCGCAGCAGCAGGACGATGTCCAGATCGTCGTTGCTATCAACATACCCGACGGCAGGAGACTGGTAGAGAAATCTGTCCTCGAAATCCGTCAACCGTCCATCGGTGCCGGCCTTGAACGGCTGTCCATTGCAGTCGAGCACGAAGAGGCCCTCATGGTTTTTCTCTCCGGCGCAGAAGATGACCTCTAACGTTCCGTTCTTGTCCAGATCAGCCAGCGCCGGAGAGTTCCACGCGATGGAGATCCTCTCTGAGAGATCATAGGTCCAGTTCGGTGAGCCCCCCCCGCGGCTCCAACAGCCGACGTACTCGTTTGTTTTGGATATGGCGACCAGCTCCGTCATCCCGTCTCCGTCGAGATCTCCCACGGCCGCTTTTGCCCAAAACTCATCTCCCTCATACTCCGGTGCTGAAAAGGGGCCGGTCGTAAACACATTGCCGTCACCGTTGACTACCTCTGAACCGTTACCGTGGAAGGCGTAGAGCCCATCGCCCCCAAAGATGATCTCGCGGTACTTGACGCCCCCGAATCCGTCTACAATGTGATCCAGCTCGCAGATCAGTGGCGAGGCAGGCTGCGAGATCCCGAGCTCATGCGGCCAACCCTCGAGCATGGCCGGACGCGTGAAACCAGAGACAATGGCAGAGGGGAAACCCACATTCCCCCCGGCGTCCACAGAGCGCACCCCGTATTGATACTCCGTGCGCGGATCCAGACCGATGTCCATCGCATAACGATGGTCCTGCAGGATCCCATGGCTTACCTCGACCCAGATCCCCGATTCCACCGGGGCGCGCAGGACCTTGTATCCGATAACCTCGCCACCCCCCGGGTCCTCAGCCTCACTCCAGTACAGGAGCATGTCATCGGACGCGTGGCCCTTGACGATGAGTGAATCGGGGGGATCTGGCCTCTGCAGATCCACGGTGCGCGCATGCAGGATCTGGTCCGGCTCAAGGAAGGTGTCGATCACGGCGAAGGTGAACTGAGCCTCGCTTTGATGGGCAGGCTCGTAGGTCAGCAAGAGCGGACCGACCAACGCCGTGTCTCCCGGTTCGATCTCCCTGATTCCCAGCCCGGAGGGCTCTGCGGTCAGGTACTCGAAATCCTCCATACGAGCCATCAGATGACTGGCGGTCCCCTTGCCCTTGTTGATCAGCCCCAACCAGACCTTGGCAACATTCTCCTGGCCCGACTCGCCTTCCTGGTTCATCGCCACATCCAGCACCGGCCTGGCCACCTCAAAGCAGAGTGTGCGCGTCAGCGATTGCCCGGAGACCTCCAGCCGTAGCGCGAGCGGCAGGCGAATCATGTCGCCCTCGCCCCAGGTCTCTTCCGGCGGGCAAGAGGCAATGGAAAACAGGAAAGCATCGCAGGCCTGCTCAGATCCCGCCGCCAGCGATTCGATCACCGCCGTGGAATCGATGAATTCCGCGAAGCCTGCGGGGGTTCCCTCGTCCTCTGGTGTTGAGGCGATGGTCTGTAGGCACATCTGGACGCTATCGGCCCCGTCATCACCTTCATTCGCGAGGGTCAGCCTCAGCCGGATCGTCTCGCC
>JAGMDA010000466.1 GCA_023128935.1 Candidatus Eiseniibacteriota bacterium
ATCATCAATGACATCCTGGACTTCTCCAGGATTGAGGCAGGACGATTGGAACTGCAGGAGATCGACTTTGATCTGCGGACCCTCGTCGAGCAGGCAGCCGAGATGCTGGCTCCGCGTGCCCAAGAGAAGGGATTGGAACTGGTCTGTCACATCCCCCCCCAGGTACCGACGGCGCTGGTGGGCGATCCAGGACGGTTGCGCCAGGTGTTGCTCAATTTGATCGGCAACGCGGTCAAGTTCACGCAGCAAGGAGAGATCGTCGTCCAGGTGAAAGTGAAGGCGGATCGAGAGAAGCCTGTCCTGAGCGAAGCCGAAGGAAAAGTGAAACTCCATTTCGCCGTGCGCGATACCGGGATCGGCATCCCTGAAGACAAACAGAACACGATCTTCGAACCCTTCTGCCAGGCCGACGGCTCCGCCACTCGCGAGTACGGCGGGACCGGATTGGGGTTAACGATCTCCCAGCAGTTGGTGGAACTGATGGGTGGGCGCATCTGGATAGAAAGCCAGCCTGGAGCAGGCAGCGCCTTCCATTTTTTAATGGAGTTGAAGAAGCAGCCCAGCGCCGGGCGTGCTGCCGCCGGACTCGAAATGACCAGGGGTTGGCAGGGGCTGCCCGCGCTGGTAATTGACGATAATGCGACCCATCGCCGCGTGTTGCTGGAGATGCTGACCCACTGGGGGCTCGAGGTTACAGAGGCCGAGAGCGGCCTGGCGGGGCTGCAGGAACTCGAACAGGCCCAGGCCACCTCCCGTCCCTTCCGCCTGGTGCTGCTGGATGGGATGATGCCAGAGATGAGTGGCTTTGCCGTGGCCCGGCGGATTCGAGATGCTGATGTTCCGGGGGACGGTCTGGTGATGATGCTCTCCTCCAACCACATACACAGCGACGTGGCCCGCTGCCGCGAATTGGGGATCGCCACCCATCTGGTCAAACCGATCAAATGGTCCAAACTCCTCAGCGGTATCGCGACGGTACTGGATACGGCACAGGAGACCGAGAAAGAGCCTGAGCGGGTGATCCCTGCTGCCACTGTGGGGGCAGGGCTGCGCATCCTGCTGGTCGAAGATAACGTTGCCGCTCAGTTGGTCGGCAAAAAGACACTGGAGAAAACCGGCTACGTTGTACAAGTAGCAGGCAACGGTCGAGAGGCACTACAGATGCTAGAAGCAGGCGAGTTTGACCTGGTCTTGATGGACCTGGAGATGCCGCAGATGGATGGGCTCGAGGCCACGCGGGCCATTCGAGAGCGAGAAGCGGGATCCAGCCAACATATCCCCATCCTCGCGGTGACTGCCTACGCCGCGAAGGAGGACCAGGAGAGATGCCTGGAAGCGGGCGCAGACGGCTATCTTCCCAAACCGGTGAGCCCCGAAAAACTTGGGGCCGCGATCGAACGTTTCCTGTCGCCAGACGGAGCAGGTGACGCTGCGCCGCCGGTTGATCTGGCTGTAGCCTTGGAAGCCACCAATGGAGACAAGGAACTCTTGCTCGAAGCAGTAAAGTTGTTCCTGGAACGAGACTACCCCAGGCACCTGGAGGGACTGAGAGAGGGTCTGGCACAGCGAGATGCACGGGCTATCAAGAGGGCAGCGCACGGCATAAAAGGGGTCGTGGACAGTTTTGGTGGTCGAGCGGCGCGTGACGCGGCTCTGTGTCTCGAGACAATAGGGCGAAAGGGGGACCTCGATGGCGCCCAGAGCGCGCTGGCAGCGCTGGAAGCCGAGATAGAGCGGTTTGCAGCCTTTTTCGCGCAGCCCGAACCTTCCCGGAAGCTATAACGATGCTTCTCTGTCAAATTGGGCTATGATTCGACCAATTTCGCCTGGCAGCCTGTCGGAGAGACCCCCGAGGGACTGGAGTCGAGGCT
>JAGMDA010000467.1 GCA_023128935.1 Candidatus Eiseniibacteriota bacterium
CGACATAACAGCGACAGCCACAGGCGCCTACGAGTTCGTGAACTGGACTGCGCCGGCGGGGACATTCGCTGACGCGAGTGCCGCGACGACCACGTTCACCATGCCCTCTCAGGCCGTGACCGTTACGGCCAACTTCGCGATACCGGTTGTATACACGTTCACCGATGACGAGGTCAAGATCGGTATCGCCGGCGAAGTGGGCCATGCCACCGGCGACATGGCTTTCCTTGGCGCCACGCTTGCTACCGGGATGGGTGCCGGCACCATAACCATCGACGGTGAGGTGCTCACCGTGGTGATATCTAAGATAGACACCAAGGAAGCCCAGGACGAGACCGGCGAGCAGGGCACGCTTGCCATGACGGCAGCCATCGGCGGCGTCGACGTCGTAATGGGCGGTTTCCGCACGGAAGCTGTCGAGGTCTACCGCGAAGTCGTTATGGAAGCAGAGAAGCTCTTCTTTAACTGCGGCGCTGCCACGGAGAGTCTACAGCACAGCGTAGTCGACGACTATAGTACATACAGGTACTGGTTCAAGACCACCCCACCCAACGAGTACTTCCTGGCCTCGAGCGTTCTGAGAATACTGGACGCAGTGGCCGCACAGCTGAGAACCGAACTGGGGCTAGCGGCCGATGCTACCCTCGACGCCGTCATCATCTCCGAGAATCTGAAATGGGCGGCACTCGAACAGGTCCCGGAATACGTAGATGGGCTGCCCGCTCTGAACATCGACCTTGTCAATGAGCCGTATCTTGTCAGCGCTCTGGACCCGGCCGATACAGTTGCCGCACTGGCGCACATACAGGCCAACTACGATCCACACTTCGTCATCCCCGTGTACTCAGGGACTATGGGCGTTGTCTTCGCACAGAGCATGCCGGTCTACGTGCCGGATGCTATGTCGGTAGGCATCAATGTAATGGCCCAGCTCAAGCAGCCCTGGGGAGCAACGCTCCTCAATCCCCCCGGCGTGACCCAACCCGACTGCGCTTATCACATTATCCTCGATACCTGGGCAACCGGTGTAAACCAGACCGCGCTCTCGGGACCCTTCCTCGCCGCGTTCCAGTTCTATGCCGGAGGGGAGTATCCTCTGTACACAGCAGCCACCTTTGATGCACTGGTGACTCTGAAGGCGGCCCTCGAGGAGGTGGGCTACATGGAGGGAGGAGTTCCCAAGGCGAAGGCCGATGACATAATTGCATGGTTCGAGGACCCGGACAACGCCCAGATGAGCACGATTGGACCGGGAAACACCGTTTATCCTCAGCCCGGGACCACCAGCGGCGGAAAGCCAGCACTGACAGAGGCACAGGTGGAATCGATATATGACATCGCCGGCTACGGCTACACATACGACGCGGCCGATTGGGTGATGCCACGACACACCACTCATGACCTTGCCTACGGTCCCGGCCGGGCAACCGGCATCGGCGCCCAGTGGCAATGGTCGGGTGCTGTATGGCTAAAGGTGGGCGTCTGGCCCATGGAGTTTGGCGAGCCCAAGGTTGACCAGTACGGTGACTGGGACTTCCAGTACGATGGCACGGTGCCCATCGAAATACCGGCTAACGTAATCAGCCACCACATGCCCTAGTAGACGTACCTCCTGATACAACCTGCTGGTACGCCCGGCGGTGACCCCGGATTGACCCGGGGTCACCGCCCCTTTCTGACCGGGCGCCTCTCTTCTGTCATTCTGATCCCTTCCCTCATTGTCATTCTGATCTCTTCCCTCATTGTCATTCCGATCCCCT
>JAGMDA010000468.1 GCA_023128935.1 Candidatus Eiseniibacteriota bacterium
ACCCCACCCCGGAAGCTGGAAGCGCGGGGCGAGGTCTTCTTCCCCCGGCGCGCATTTGTGAAGCTCAATGAGGCCCGTGAAGTTGCCGGGGAGAAGTGCTTTGCAAATCCGCGCAATGCAGCCGCCGGCACCCTGAAGCTCCTCGATCCCCGTGAGGTGTCAGCGCGCCCGCTGTCGCTTTTCACCTACCTCATCGCCGGAGAGCCGCCCGCAGGGCTGACGACCCAGTTCGACGTACTGGCGCACCTGCGCGCCCTCGGCCTGCCGGTCAATCCTCACGCCTGGCGCGCGAGGGATATCGAGGAGGCCATGGCAATCTTCCGCGATTGGGACGCCAGGCGCGTCGATCTCGACTATGAAACCGACGGCATGGTGCTGAAGGTCGATTCCCTGGCCTGGCAGCGCCAACTGGGCGCCACATCAAAGGCACCGCGCTGGGGTATCGCGTATAAGTTCGCGAGCGAGCGTGCCGCCACGCGCATCGTGAAAATCAACGTTCAGGTGGGACGCACCGGAGCATTGACGCCTGTGGCGGAGCTGGAACCGGTTCATCTACTCGGCACGGTGATCAAGCGCGCGACGTTGCACAACGCCGACGTGATTGCCCAGCTCGATGTGCGTGTGGGCGACGTCGTCACAATTGAGAAGGGCGGCGAGATCATTCCCAAGGTCACCGGCGTTCTGAAGGCTCGGCGCACCGGCCGGGAAATCGCCTTCCAGTTCCCCCAGCACTGCCCGGTATGCGGTCAGCCATTGGAACAGGAGCAGGACGAGGTGGCCATCCGCTGCGTCAATGAACACTGCCCCGCACAGCTCAAGCGGCGCATCCTGCACTTCGCCTCCAGGGGAGCCATGGACATTGAGGGCTTGGGCAAAGCGCTCGTCGACCAGCTCGTGGATCATGGGATCATCAAGAGCCTCTCCGACCTCTACCGCCTGAAACCTCAGGAGTTGGAGAAACTCGTCCAGATGCGCCAGAAACCGCGTGCGCCCAAGGGCCAGCTGATTGCCGTCCGCATGCGCGCCAAGTCGATCGGGAATCTGCTGAAGGCCATCGAGGCCTCTAAGGCTCGACCGCTGGAGTGTCTGGTTTTCGCCCTGGGCATCCGGCACGTGGGCGCCGGCGCCGCCCGCCTCCTGGCCCGCGCTTATCCCTCAATCGACGCCCTTTGCCAGGCCGGCGAGGAGGACCTCGCCGAACTCGAGGAGATCGGTCCAGTCCTCGCATCCTCAATCCGACGCTACTTCCGCCAACCTCAAACGCGGCGCCTTCTGGAGAAGCTGGATCGCGCCGGTGTATCTCTGGCCGGCGCCAAGGGACACGCAGCGCCCCTCGCGCTTGGTGGCGCCGGGGGACCCGGTACGGGGACCACACTCAAGGGTCTCACCTTCGTCCTGACCGGCACGCTTGCGGGCATGACGCGCGAAGCGGCCCGCGCCCTCATAGAGTCTGAGGGCGGCCGGGTCACATCCTCGGTCAGCCGCAAGACCAGCTACGTGGTGGCTGGCAGTGACCCGGGCTCGAAGATCCAGAAGGCCAGCAACCTCGCCGTCCCCATCCTCGATGAGACGGGACTGCGCTCTCTGATCAAGCAGCGCTCTCCCCGGGGCAGCTGAATGCTACCGGATCACATTCATATGGACGCGGAGCGCATAGCGCTTCGTCAGCTCATCGACCAAAGCAAGTAGGGTGTCGTCCATGACCTCGCGCTGCACGTCGCGCCCCACGAAACCCTTCGCCGTCTCAAAGTCAAGCGTTTCAGGATGACGGCGGAAGTGCACATGCAGGATGACCCACTCGCCACTGGCAAGGTCGAGCGGTTCAGAATCCACAGGAGCGCCGTCGGGACCCAGGTCGTAACGCTTCGCAAGCTCTGTGAGTTCCGGAAATAGCCCATCCTCTGTGGGATCCATCGAAGGCTGGAATTCCACACGCTTGTCAGTCCGCCGCGCGGCGGTCGCTGCCGTCTCCCACGGGGATCCCGCCTGCAACTGCTCGGCTGTTCGCAGCGCCAGATCCTTCAGATCGATCGGGAATCGCAGAAATCCGTAGCCTACGAGATCCTTCGATTTGTACTCCGCCTTATGCTCATCCCAATAGGCCGCCACGTCGTCTGCGCTCACGTTTTCACCATATAGATCCAGGTGCTTCCGCTCATAGGCCTCAAGGAACAGGCGGCTTGTCTTGCGCCGAACCTCGCCTTGCATGCCTGGATCATCCAGCATGCCACCGGTCTTGGCCTCTTCCATGGCACACCACCTGTTCATCCGCCTTACGAGCTGCTGCTTGATCCTGTCACTCAGCCCCATTGTCGGCCAGTAGTCCAGGTCCACGACATACAGTGTGCTCACGAAGTCTTCGATCGTGAAGTCCCCATCCTTCCAGTGAAACAGTGGGAGCGCCAGCTCTTCCGGGCTGAAGCGATGGAGTGGCGGGCGCAGGGCTTGGATGTCCACTTTTGCGCCGGTCTTCCCAAACGCGCTGATGGAATCGTACATGGCCTCGAACCGGCGCTGGATGGGCCCCAGGTTTTCTTCAATGACCTCAAACCCATACTTGTCATAGATCTCCTGCATCTTGCGGTTCAGCATCACACTGCGATAGACCCGGTCAGCCATTACCTCCGCGGGCTTCATCTGCTCGGTAACCGTTTTCGTGCGAATGCTGTCGAGCCGGGCAACAATCCAACCCAACCGCGCAGCCTCCATAGGGCGACTGACCTCGCCGATTTCGAGGTTGAAGAGCAGATCGCCCAGTTCTGCGGGCATGCCAGGACGCGTGTGCCACCGCCCTTCGTCCGTGACCTGGACGGTTTCGGCGTTGCGATCCCGGTACGACTTGGCCACCTCGATGAAATCCCCACCCGCCCGAACCTTCTGGTAAACCTCCTGCGCATCCTCTGCGTTCCGGAAGATGGCATGGTGCAACTTGCGCTCCTCGGTCATCAGCGCAGCCAGAGAATCGATGACCCCCGGGGGGATCGCAATGGCAGCACGGATCTTGGGCCAGTACCGGAGCAAGGCCTGCTTGTCCAGCCAGCGGTCGAAGATCAGCTGCTCGCGAGGTGGCAGCTCTCCCCCGGCGTCCTCCATCGCATGCCGGAGCACGACTTCCTTTTTGACTTCCAGCTCGACAAACTCCTTGCGAGTCTCGAAGTCAGCGTCGGCCCAATCGTCCTTGTGGATGCGGTTGTAGTCCGCGATGACCTGAGACAGTCGCAGGACGTGATCCCCTGTCATCTCAATGACGATGCGGTCCTCGCCCTCCTGCCCGCAGCCACCCAACAGCACGACGGCCATGCACAATAAAACACCCACCGGCAGGAGCCTCGGCATGATCCATCCAGCCCTCAACATCGCAGCAACCCTTTCCTTTATATCCGGCTGCGCCGGATCTGGTCCTGGCCCGGACAGCTCATACTGCCTGAACCATGTCCATGTTCTCGTGAGGGTAACTCCCCCTCCCTATTCGCAAGCCTGTAAGTCTACGGTCCCCCCAGGACCAGCGCAACTATCCTCTGGCGCCCGGCCTTAGAAGCGGCTGACAAGCTCGAAGTGAATCCGCCCCCGCGACACTGACTTCCCCCCGGGGATAGCGTAGTCGAGGCGCAGATCCCCCGCCCGGGACGGCACGCATACTCCGGCGCCCGTCGCCCAGAGATAGCGATCCCCTCCCTTTCTACAGTGGAGACCCTCGCGTGAGACGGTCGCTTCCTGATACCAGGCCATGTCCAGGAGCAGGTAGAATCGCGCCGCTCTCTCGGATACCGGCCGAGGCCCTATTTCCGCTCGCTGCAGCATATACTGAAACGTGCGGTAGGTGCCCTCAAAGCTGCCGCGCAGTGAGCCGGTTCCTCCCAGGAGAAAGGCATCGCTGCGCAAAAGGCTGTCAGCTCCCGCGACGATACCCGCCTCCTGCTCCAACCACAGCCCAATCCTCCCCCAGGTCGTCCACTCTGCGGCTTCCAGGCTGCCCCGGCGCAGGGTGGACCCGCCGTCGGAGGTATGCGCGAACCTGGTCCGCATCCGCCAACCCCTCCGACTGCGCTCGCTCCCCGGAATCGCTCGCTCTAAGGCGAATGCACTGGTCGTACGGCGGCGCTGGCGGGCATCCTCCCGGCCAAATACAAGGCGGCTCCATCCCCAACCAACGCCGATCTTCCATGCGGGTAAAGGTGCCCAGAGGAGATCGAAACCCCACGTAGTCTCGGCGAACAGTGTATCCTCAAGCACATGCCGCAATGACAAGTCCAAGGCGAGCGGGAATCGCCAGATGAATGGCTCGTGCCAGGAGAACTCGAAGCGGCTCTGACTCGCCTCCCATGCCTCCCACAGCACGCGAGTCGCCCGCCCGGTGCCCATGAGGTTTCCCAGCTCCAGGTCGACAAAGCCAAAGAGCCGGCCATCCTCCTGACCCGCGTAGCCCAATAGCGCGCTCAGCTGATTGACCGGCCTTTCGTGAAGGCGTAGCAGAAGGTCCAGGGACACAGAATCCGCCGCGACGCTGCGTGCCTCCGCAGGCCAGATGAGCAAAGGCCCCTCGATGCGATCGAAGAGTCCCGTTCCGGCCAGTACCCCCCGGGCTTTCCGCCACTCGCTGCTGCGATAGGCCCGCGGCCCCTTCCAACCCAGACACCTCCTGAGGAATGACGCTCGCGTGGCCCGTGCTCCTTCAAAGCGCACGGATTGAACGCTCACATGAGGCCCTGCCTCAAAGCCCAAACGAACGGTCAGTAGGCTGTCGACCACGAAGTCCTCGAAGGATACGCGTGCCAATGGGTGCCCTTCCTCGGCGCACCGGTCGAGGGTGGCTGCCACCCGGCGCTGGATCTCACGCGCGGGGGAGTCCAGCTGGGACCAAGGTATCTCAATCGGGTCCGGTTGGATGCCATGCCCCGCGTAGGTTTCAGAACCTGATTGTTGGAGGTCTTTGGGTGCGGTCGTTCCATCCGCTGCGTGGCACGTGCGTGCATCTGTCTGCACGTCTGCATCCGTGCCAGTAGCCATATCGTGACCTGGTGCCGCACGGGAGTCATTACTGGCCCAAACGATGCGCAGCCCGCGGACTGGCTCTCCGCTCCGGAGGATCCAGCTGCCGTCGGATGCCGGAGCGATCGCAGCGTGCAGTAGCCCCCGCTCGATGAGCGTAACCACCTCGTCAGCCCCGAAGGTGGAGTCAGCCCGCCAGGCCAGCGTTTCCTCGGCAGCTATCGTTTCCCGGGATTCCCCGGTGCGCCCAGTCCCCTCGACCACCGGTGATCCCGGCTGCACAGTCCCGGAGCACCCGCATGCAGTTGCCAGGAGAGCCCATGTAATCATGTCACAGGAGAAGCCTACGCGCCCTCGCGACGAGGTCCGGTGAGCAGTTCGGGCTAGCCCGCATTGCTCAGAGATCCCCGAGCAAAGGTGCGATAGCCTTGCCAATCGACGCCATATCGTGAGCACCCAGGTCATCGACTCCCCAAATCCCCTGCTCCTGACGGGGCAACGGCACAAGCGCTCCCCGGCATGGCCTAGAAGAACGCGCGGGCCTCGCATCTGCCCGTGACCACTCGCTGCTGGCCCTCCCTGCGCTCGATACGCACCCAAAGGCTCGTCGTCATTCCGGCCCACGGACGGAGCGACCCATTCAGGGTCAGCTTCCATCCGGGTCGCTCCAGCGTGAAGGCAGCAATTGTTTCGCCAGAGCGCGAAACCCAACGCCTCTCCCAGGTCAGTTCGATGCGTCCCTTGCGCTGCAGGTCAGCGGCTCCGCCCAACGTGGCTTCCGTAAACGTCCGGCGCGATCCGGATGGTTGAACGTCTTCCCGACCGGTCTCTAGCCCCGCGCGTGCAGAGAAGGGATCGAGGAAGCGCCAGCGCCCTTCGGCGGAAATCCATTCCCGGATCAGCTCGTCAGTGGAAGATGTCGCAGGCGAATCATCCCAGTTCACACTCCGCTGCTCCTTCTCGCCAGTCAACTGCATGCGCGCTTGCAGGCCCCGGCGGAACCTGTAGCGCACCTCCAGCTCCCCGCGACCCTCCCGCGTGGTGCGCGA
Source organism: Candidatus Eiseniibacteriota bacterium (assembly GCA_023128935.1). Lineage (GTDB taxonomy): Bacteria > Eisenbacteria > RBG-16-71-46 > CAIMUX01 > WJJG01 > DAOVQB01. Next base: position 6,039 of record JAGMDA010000468.1, read on the forward strand.
AAAACCGCTCGTGCTCCTCTCCGTCCTGCGCCGCTGTTCGCCCCGCAGTCTTGGCGTCGGCCATCCCTGGCCGCCCTTCCAGGTCAGCTCCACGCGCAGGAGGCCGTTCTGATCGCTCGCTGGCGCAGCCCCCTTGAAGACCTGTCCGAGATCGCTCATCAGGCCCGCCAGTGGATCCGGAGTCGCCATTTTGACCTTCCCGTAGAGCGACGTTTCCACGCAGCGCAGTAGAGAGCCCTCCGACGCCAGGGGCACCAGCGGGTAGACTGTAAGTCGCATGGCCGTATCCAGCCGGGTCTCCAGGGCGCTTGTGTCCCCCCGCGCGTAGTAGAGTTCGTAGTCACCGACACCCACATATTGCCCGAGGCTGTCGTAGTGGCCCCCTTCAGCGCCCACGTAGAGCAGCTTCTCGATCCGCAGCGCGGATTCCTCAGCAGTGAGCTTGCCGCGCCACTCCCCCTTGAAGAGGCGCTGCCGGGCCTTGTAGGAAAGCGTCCAGTCCGCCATATCGGAACGGCTCAGCTCGTGGCCCTCGGGATCTTCCGATACCCGGCATGCATAAGTCAGGTGCACATAGGCCGGAGCGCCCGAGACCTCACCTTCTACTTGATATAGGCGCTGGAAGCCCTCACTGCGTTTCTCTCCATCGTCTCGCTCATAGTCCCAGCGCACGC
>JAGMDA010000469.1 GCA_023128935.1 Candidatus Eiseniibacteriota bacterium
ATCCTCCTCGGGCGTGGTGATCGCCTTGATTGCGAACTACTCGACCAGCACACGCCCCATACGTCCGGAGCGATGAAGGCCGGCATTGTTGACACGTGCCGCCACGCCCGTTCGCCTCCGGCTGGGACTTAGGACCTAGTGGGGCCGCACGTTGTTGTTCTTGGAATCGTCTTCCCAGGTCAGCTTTTGATCAATAGAGCGCTCAATGGCGGCAATCCCACGTGCGTCCCCGGGCGTAACAAGAGAGATGGCCACGCCGCGACGCCCCGCCCTGGCTGTGCGACCGATCCTATGGACATAGTCCTTCGTAGAATAGGGAAGATCGTAATTGACTACATGGGAAATGTCGTCAACGTCAATGCCGCGGGCGGCGATGTCGGTGGCGACGAGGATCTTGACCTCTCCTCGTCGAAAGCCTTCAAGTGCTCGCATCCTCTCAACCTGAGTACGATCGCTATGAATGGCTGAGGCGTTATATCCACGTTCTCTCAATCGAGATGCAAGGCGAGATGCACCCGACTTGGTTCGCGCGAACACAAGGGTTCTTTCCATCTGGTACTTACGGATGAGAGATTCGAGTTTCGCCTGCTTCTGGCCTGGTCGTGTGCGGACCAAGAACTGATCAACTTCATCCAATGTTCTGCGGGGCGGGGTCACATCGATACGTTGAGGATTCCGCAGAATCCCCTTGGAGAATCTCCGAATCTCCGAATCCAAAGTAGCGGAGAACAACATCGATTGGCGATCAGATGGCATGAGTTCTACGATCTCGCGAACAGCCTTGATAAATCCCATGTCCAACATGCGATCGGCTTCATCCAACACCAGGAATTGCGTGTATCGGAAGTCGATGTTGCCGCGCCAGATGTGGTCCTTCATCCGTCCCGGTGTCGCGACCAAGATATCGGCGCCATGGCGAAGAATCATCTCCTGCGGCTCAAAGGGAACACCACCGAAGATCGTGGCAGTAACGATTTCCAAATGCTTGCCGTACTCCATCACACTCTTGCCCACCTGAATGGCCAGCTCACGTGTGGGAACCATGATGACGGCCCGCACTTTGGCTCGCGGCTGACTCGCCAGGCGTTGGAGAATCGGCAATGCGAATGCGGCAGTCTTGCCCGTCCCTGTCTGGGCGCAGCACATGAGGTCGTGGCCCTCGACGGCCTTTGGAATGGCCTGTTCTTGAATGGGAGTGGGTTGTGTGTGGCCGAGCTCTCGGATCGACCGGCGGAGTTCTTCCCGAAGCTCCAGATCATTAAATGTCATCGTCCCTCTACAAAGTCCCGTAGCCGGGCATTGTGACAGCCCCGGCGGTGGGGGTTCCCCAGGTCTTGGTAACATCCTGCTCCTGTGTTTCGCGTTCGGGGAAGAAGCGCGTGGGGAGGAAATCTGACGCAGAGCGGTTAGAGTCGCAATGGGCTCAGGTGCGGATTGTCTCTGTCAGATGTTTGCTACCTATGTAAGTTGTTGCTCCAAGTATCGGTCTGCCGAGTGATTCCGGCCTAGATCTCAAACTCGCCGCAGTGGTCGCCCGAAAGACCCCACAATCCGCACAGTGAGGCGTCGAACGATGCAGGATAGTACCATCTTTCCTGGAACTTGTTGCAATCTTTCCTGGAACTTGTTGCAATTTACTTGCGCTGCCTGGGAAATGAGTTCCCCGAACCCAAGTCGCCTCTCCAGGCACAATGCCGCCGTGACTCAGAAACCGCTCCCGGCTGCTCATGATCTCGCCCTTGCCATACAGCGACCCGGGGCCGTGACAGGTTCCGCAGCCAATGCCCTCTACGATGCGGTAGCCGTCCGCATGAAGGGCCTCGGGATCCTTGAAGCGTGGCTACATGCCGGTGTACACGGCTTGACTCTTGTGGAAGGAGTACTCGCAGGGCACCCTGACCTCAATGTCGGCATCGTTGTCCACGCGTTGGGCATAAACCTTTGGATCGTCCCCCCGGAAATCGTACCAGGTGCTTCTGGTTGCGCTGGTTGGGAGCAGGATTCCGGTGATTTATGTCGGTTCACAGCTCCCAACCAAGACGGAGGACGAGCGTGCGCGGTGCATTCGGATTGGCCGAGGAGCTGCGCAAAGGTGCAAACATTGAGTTCAAGGCCAAGATTGACCCAATCGCACGGGATGTCTGCTCCTTCCTCAACACCGAGGGCGGAACGGTGCTCTGTGGAGTCTCCGATGGCCGTCGGATCCTCGGAGTACCTGCTGGGCGGGCTACGCAGAGGGTCTCAGAGGTTCTCCAGAAG